>JANNWK010000741.1:0-22212 GCA_031408355.1 Myxococcales bacterium | reverse complement strand
GGCTTCAGATCGCGGTGAACGATGCCCGCCGCGTGCGCTTCGGCGATGGCCTCGCAGGCTTGCAGCACGAAATCTACGGCCTCCTCGATCGGCAAGGCTCCCTCGGTGGCCACCTGGTGCGCAAGATCGTTGCCGACCAGGTACTCCATCACCATGTAGGGCGCGCCGGACTCAAGCGCTCCGACGTCGATCACGCGTGCGACGTGCTCGCTCTCAATCTTGGCCGCCGCCCGCGCCTCACGCGCGAAACGCGCGAGCACTTCCGAATTGGCCGTGGCCTCGGAGAGCAAGAACTTGATCGCCACGCGCCGGTCGAGCGCGAGATGATGTGCCGCCACCACCACGCCCATGCCTCCGACCCCAAGCACCCGCTCGACGCGGTACTTTCCGGCCAGGATCTCGCCTTCTTGAACTGGGACGTCCATGAACCCTTGGGCCCGCCCCGCACCAGACTGGCGACGGGCTGGCGCTAGCCCGAGAGTAACTCAACCCGCCGGCCACAAGCCACGCTCAAGCCACCGAAGCCGTGCGAAAGCCACGCCAGCCGCCGAAATGGCTGATCTCTAGGGCGCCCGCCAGGGCGTAGGGTTCGCAGCTGAAGCCCTTAACCAGCGAGCCATCGGCGAGTTTGGTCATGCCGATGGTCATGGGCGCCGGGACACCCGCCACGAAGGAGCCGAAGGCCGCGTCCGTGAGCTCCCAAACCTCGACTTCAATCGCGTGCGCCTGCGCGCCGTCCGGTTCCGCAGGAACATGCACGAGGCCGGGCTTCGGCGGCGTGGTGTTGAGCGCGTACAGCCGATACTCCGGAGCCGTCTGGGTGCAGCGCACGCGTCGCGCGCCGCGGGCGCTGAGTTCGTGGTTCAAGGGCTGTCCCGTGAGGTGCGCGCCAGCGACCGCCAGCCAGACGCGCCCCGGGCCAGGGGCCTCGGCTGCCTGGGATTCGCCGTGAAAATAGCGTCCAAGCTCTGCCAGTCGCCCGTCGTGGAAGGCAGGCCCCACGAAGCTCACGCCAAACGGCAACCCCGCCTTCCGAAAACCCGCCGGGACGGCCAACGCCGACAGGTCGAGCAGGTTGACGAAGTTGGTGTAGGTGCCGAGTCGCGAGTTGAGCTCAAGCGGATTCTCCAGCAGCTCTTCGATCGTGTAGTGGCTCGGCGCGGTGGGTAGCAGCAGGGCGTCACAACCTTCGAAGACGGCGTCGACGACGCGCCTCAACTCCGCAAGCCGATAGATCCCGCGGAAGCCGGCCTCGGCGCTGTACTGCCGGCCCCCCTCTACGATGCCGCGCACGACCGGATGCATTGCCCCCGCGTGCTCCTCGAGAAACCCAGAAACGGCCGCCAATCGCTCGGCGACCCAAGGGCCAGAGTAGAGCAGACCGGCGGCCTCTCGGAACGGTCGCAAGTCGAAGCGCGACAGCTGCCAGCCCAGGCTCGTGGCTCGAGCTACGGCTGCCGCGAAGAGCTCGGCGCTTTCCTGATCACCGAAGAACTCGAGATCTTCCTCGCGCGGCAGCGCCAGACGCACCGGGCCGTCGCCGAAGCCCACCACTGCGGCGCGCTCGCGCGAGAACGGATCGTCCGCGTCGAAGCGCGCGCACACCTCCAGGAGCTGCTGCGCGTCGGCCACCGTGTGGGCCAGGATGGAGACGCAGTCGAGCGAGCGGCAGGCCGGAACCACGCCGCGAGTGCTGAGCAGGCCACGCGTGGGCTTGAGCCCCACCAGCGCGTTGAACGCCGCTGGGATCCTACCGGAGCCCGCCGTATCCGTGCCGAGCGCGAAGGCAACCTGGCCGCTTGCCACCGCTACCGCCGAGCCGGAGCTGGAGCCGCCCGACACGTAGCGCGGATCGAACACCGACGCACAAATCCCGTAAGGGGAGCGCGTACCGACGAGCCCGGTCGCGAACTGATCGAGGTTCGTCTTGCCCACCACGATCGCGCCCGCCTGCACCAGCTGTTCCACCACCGTGGCGCTGCGCGTGGGCTCGTAGCTGAAGGCCGGGCAGGCCGCCGTGGTCGGCAGGCCAACGACGTCGATGTTGTCCTTGACCGCAAAAGGCACGCCATAGAGTGGGCCCGCGGGGTCGGCCGCGGCGAGCTGAGCCTGCAGGGCTTCGCGGCTGAAAGTCGAGATCCAGACTGGATTCGCGCCGCCCGCCTCGATACTCGTCGCAAGCTCGTTGAGCAGGTCGCCCGGGTGGGTGTCCCCCGCGCGGTATGCCGCCGTCAGCTGCGCGACCGAGCGGCTCATCCGGCCCTCTCTGCGCGAAACAGCACGACGCGTTGCCCTGGAGCCACAACTCGCCCCTCAGCCACCAGGATTTCCGCGACGCTTCCGTCGCTCGGAGCCTCAATAACGATCTCCATCTTCATGGACTCCACTACCAGCAAGGCCTCGCCACGTTTCACGCGTTCGCCCACCTTCACCGCTACCTTCCAGATGCTGCCCGGCACGTGCGACTCCACCGCTGTAAGATCCGCCGGCAGCTCACCTGTCGCTGGGACTTCGTTGGCCGTCTCAGGGCTCTCGCTCGAGAAGCTCAGCTGCCCGTTCTCGAGCCAGCGCTGCCGCTCGGCTTCAAAAGCCGCCTGCTGATCTGACTTGAACTTTCGAATACTCGGCTGATTTTCGGCAAGAAAGCGCTCGTAGTCGCGGAGCCGGAAGGTCCCCTCGTCCATGCGAACCTCGGCCCTGCCGTGCGGAAAGGCCTCCCGCATCTCCAGGAGCTCGTCAGCCGAGACCGGGTAAAACCGGATCTGATCGAAAAATCGCAGCAGCCACGGCGTCCCGGGATGGAAGCGTTCGGTCGACCGAAAGCGATTGTATACTTGCAGGGTGCGCCCAACGAACTGGTAGCCGCCGGGGCCCTCCATGCCGTAGATGCACAAATACGCCCCGCCGATACCGACAGCATTCTCGGGCGTCCAAGTGCGAGCCGGATTGTATTTAGTGGTGACCAAGCGATGTCGCGGATCAACCGGAGTCGCGACGGGCGCGCCCAGGTAGACGTCGCCCAACCCGAGCACCAGGTAGCTCGCGCCGAATACCGTGTCGTAAACGTCCTGCACTGAAGCGAGCCCGTTGATGCGCCGAATGAACTCAATATTGCTCGGACACCAGGGAGCGTCGGGCCGGACCGATTGCACATACTTCGAGATCGCGAGCTGAGTCGCGGGGTCATCCCAGGAGAGCGGCAGGTGCACGGTGCGCGAGGGCACCTCCACGTCGTCGATAGACGGAAGTTCATTCTCGGCCGACTGCAACGCTGAGAGCAGCCGTTGGCTCGACAATTGGCGACTGTCGAAGTGGACCTGGAGCGAGCGTATCCCCGGGGTTAGGTCGATGAGACCGGGCAATTTGCTGTGCTTGAGCCAAGTCATGAGCGCGTGCACCCGGAAGCGCAGTCGCAGGTCGAGCACGAGGGGTCCGTACTCGATGAGCAGGTACTCGTCGCCGGCGCGGCGATAGACGACTCGCACCCGCTCGGGCGTTTCGACAAGCTCGGCCGCGATCGCGCTCCCGGGCGAGACGGCCTCGAGCCGAACCGGCTCGGCTTCGCCCTCCAGCCCCGCAATCAGCGCGGCTTGCTCGGCCGAAAGCTCGGCTGCCCGTTCGAGCGAGAGCGGGACCAATCGCACCTGATCCCCCGGGCACAGTTGGCCCATTTTCCAAAGCTCGGCGCTGGCGATCACGCCGGGACACACGAAGCCGCCAAGGCTTGGACCATCGGGACCAAGCAGAATCGGCATGTCACCGGTGAAGTCGATCGAACCGAGCGCGTACGCAACATCATGGATGTTGGACGGGTGAAGGCCCGCTTCGCCGCCGTCGGCCCGCGCCCATTCGGGCTTTGGACCGATCAGCCGCACGCCGGTGCGATTGGAGTTATAGTGAACCTCCCAATCGCAGGCGAACAGCATTTCGATGTCCTTGGGCGTGAAGAAGTCCGGCGCGCCGTGCGGACCGTAAAGCACGCCGAGCTGCCAATGGCGCACTAGCCTGGGTTGCAGCGCGAGCGCCAAGGCTCGGGGCGCGCTGACCGGCTGCTCGGCGCCGAACCGGAGGACATCGCCACGTCGCAACGTGCGACCGGCGTGGCCACCGAACCCACCCAGCGTGAACGTCGTCCGACTGCCCAGGTACTCCGAGACCTGGAGCCCACCCAGAATCGCCAAGTAGCTCCGCGCCCCTGCGCCTATGACGGAGCCGAGCGCGAGCGTCTGCCCTGCCCTCACCCGAATGGGCTCGAAATAGGCCACCGGAACGCCGTCCAAGCTCGCGCTCATGCGTGCGCCCGCGAGCGCTACCAAAGCATCGGCCGCAAACTTCAGAGTCGGCCCAGACATCGTGAACTCAAGGCCGACGGCTCCCGCCGGATTTCCCACAATCCGATTGGCGAGCTGAAGTCCCAGCGCGTCCATCGGACCGGACGGCGGGATCCCCACGTCCCAGTAGCCAAGCCGTCCTGGGAAGTCGACCACGATGCTGAAGGTGCCGGGCTTCAGAACCTCGAGGCTCACGCTGGAGAACGCCAGGCCGCGCAAGTGGGCGGTGATCGTTTCACCCGCCACAAATAGCGGATCCTGCAGCACCTGGGCGAGGTACTCGAGGTTCGTCTCGATGCCGCCAATGCGGGTTGCTGCCACGGCGGAACGCAGCAGTCCGAGCGCTTCAGGCCTATCTGCGCCGTGGACGATCAGCTTGGCCAGCAACGGATCGTAAAATGGCGATACCTCGGTACCGCACTCGATCCACGTATCGACCCGCACCTCAGGCAGCACGACCTCGGTGAGCAGGCCCGAACTGGGCCTGAACTCGCGCGCCGGATCCTCCGCGTACACTCGAACCTGAATCGAGTGCCCCTGGCCCGCCCGGCCGCGAAATGAGTCTAGATCCGGCGGCTGGCCGGCTGCGGTGCGAATCATCCATTCAACGAGGTCGATCCCCATCACGCACTCGGTGACACCGTGCTCGACTTGCAGCCGGGTGTTCACCTCGAGAAAGTAGAATTCACGCCGATCGGTGTCGAACACGAACTCGACGGTGCCCGCCGAGCGGTAGCCAACGCTCTTGCCTAACACGACGGCCGCCTCGTGCAACTGCCGGCGCAGCGCGGGCTCGAGATTGGGCGCTGGCGTCTCCTCGATCACCTTCTGATTGCGGCGCTGCGCCGAGCAATCGCGCTCGCCCAAAGCGATCACGTCTCCGCGACCATCCCCGAATAGCTGCACCTCAAGATGTCGAGCGCGCTCCACAAACCGCTCGATGAACACGCTGGGATCGCCAAAGTTGTTTTGACTCAGACGGCGCACCGTTTCGTAGGCCGCCGCAAGCTCCGCAGGCGTCCGGCACATCTGCATCCCGATGCCACCGCCGCCGGCCGAGCTCTTGAGCATGAGCGGGAATCCGACGCGCTCGGCTTCGAAGAGCGCCGACTCAACGCTCTCCAGAAGCCCGCTGCCCGGCAAAAGCGGCACTGAAGCCGCCAAGGCCAAGGCTCGCGCGCTGTGCTTCAGTCCGAACTGGCGGAGCTGCTCCGGGGTGGGGCCAATGAAGGCGATGCCCGCGGCCTCGGCGGCCTCGGCGAACCCAGCATTTTCACTTAGGAAGCCGTAGCCTGGGTGGATGGCCTGAGCGCCCGTGGCCCGTGCGGCCGCCAGCACGGCTTCCGCGTTCAAATAGCTCTGCTTGGCTGGCGCCTCACCAATGCAGACGGAGGCGTCAGCGGCGAGTACATGGCGGGAGTGGCGGTCCGCTTCAGAATAGACGGCCACCGAGCGGATCCCGAGTCGCTTCAGGGTGCGCGTGATGCGGCAGGCAATTTCGCCACGATTTGCGATGAGAACGGTATCAAACATGGCGAGGTTCCGTAACGACAACACGAAAAATCAGGAAGCCAGAGGACCCGAACCGCTTCGCAGACATCACCGGTTCAGTGTTGTTGGTTGACCAGGGGCTCATTCCTGGCCTCCCGGATTGATCCGGGCCCTCGGGCTTCTCGATTCTTCGTCTTCAGCAGGACTTTCAGCGAATAGGGTGGACCAGTCGGCGAGCGCTCCCGCTACCCCCAGACGAGCACGCGAATGGGCGTGGGATTGTAGCCGTTGCATGGATTGTTCAACTGCGGACAATTCGAAATCAGCACGCGAACAGCGCGCTCCGCTCGCATTTCCACGTAGCGCCCGGCAGCGGAGACGCCGTCCTCGAAGCTGAGCTTCCCGTCCGGCGTCACCGGCACGTTCATGAAGAAGTTCACGTTGGCCGCGATATCGCGCTTGGTAAGGTCCTTAGTGCAACAAGCCAAGGTAAGCAGAAATGTGTCTCGACACGCATGCATGTACTTCTTCTCGAGCGCGTAGCGCACCTGGTTCGACTCCGCCGCGCAGGCTCCGCCCAATGTGTCATGCCTGCCACAGGTGTCGGCCACGATCGTCACCAGCACGTCGCCCTCCGTCGACAGCAGCTGGCTGCCTGTCGTGAGGTAGATATTGCCCTGCTCGCGCACGGTGTCGACCGCGCTGTAGCGATTGGAGGGATCGTGGGCATCGTAGAACAGCGTATCGGCGGCCTGATTGCCCTCGAGATCGACGATCCGCAGGGTTTGACCGGCCTTTACGATCCGAGTGAAACCATCGCCGGCGGGCACGACTTGATCGAAGCTGGCCTGGGCCGGGTCAAGCTGACTTTCGAGGAGCGTCACGCGGATGCCCTCCCGGCAAAATAGCTTTCGGTAAGCGCGAAACCGCGCTGGTTCTCCGGACATGCCAGGCGGCAGGGGTCGTCGACCGCAGCCGGCGCTCCCGCGTGGATGCTGAGCTGTACCGGCGTGGGCGCGTAGCGGGTGCTGGGATCGAGCGGATGCGGCGTGTTCGATAGCACCACCAAGGTGTGAAGCTCAGCGCGCAGCTGGACGTGGTCGCCGGCCTTCGAGCTGCCCTCCACGAAGGTCAACGCCCCCGCCTCGTCCACCACCACCTTGACGAAGAAGTTCACGTTGGCTAGCAGATCTCGCTTGCCCAGCTCGTGCTTGCCCAGCTCGACCAGCAAGTTGTCGCGCGTGTTCCGGTGCCAGTCATTGCGGAGCGCCTGGTAGCTACCCTCGCCGAATTTCTTGCGGTTGTGCGCGGCCGAAGCGTGCCCGGTGATGGTGTCGTGCCAGCCCACGCTGTCCTCGGTGATGGAGCAGAGTACCCGCCCCATATCCGAATACAGCACACAACCCGCGCTGAGCCTGGCCACGTGCTGCGCCTTCAGTGTATCCGGCATGTTGTAGCGTTCGCTCAGCTCCTCCGCGTTGAAGAAGAGGGCCGCAACCGAGGCCGCTCCTTCCAAGTCAGTCAGCCGCAACGTTTCACCACGCCGCAGGATGCGCGACCACATCTGGCCGCCACGCAGGAGTTCATCCAGAATCAGTTGGGGCGCGCTCATGCTTCTCCGACCCTGTAGGGAGCGTCAGTGCCGGGTCGTCCCGGCCTTGTGGGCCCGTCGCGAACCGGGTCGTCCCGGCTCAGGCTTGGCGAAGCGTCGCGGTGTTAAGCCGCAACGATTCCGAGTTTGTCCGAGTCGTGTTTCGGCAGCGTTTCACGCGAATGAATCAGTTGCTCGAGGCGCTTTTTCGTGGCCAGGAAGTGGCCAGACAGGAACTGCTCGGGGGTGCGCGGTCGGGCCACCGGCACCTCAATGATCTCCAGAATGCGCCCCGGATGCGCCCCCAGCACAACAACGCGATCAGATAGGTAGATAGCCTCATCGAGGTCGTGGGTGATGAACAGGACCGTCACGTTGACCGTCTCCCAGATGCGCAGAAGGTGGGCCTGCATGCTGCTGCGTGTCTGCGCGTCCAGCGCGCCAAAGGGTTCGTCCATGAGCAGGATCCGCGGCTCATTGGCAAGCGCACGGGCGATGGCTACGCGCTGCTTCATGCCGCCCGAGAGTTGCGCCGGGTAGAGCTCGGCTGATTTGGTGAGCCCCACGACATCGAGCCAATCCATCGCCCGGCGCGCTGCCTGGGCCTTGGGCATGCCCTGCATCTTCAGACCAAACATCACGTTCTGCTTCACGCTCAGCCAGGGAAACAGGGTGTAGCCTTGAAACACCATCCCGCGGTCTCGGCCGGGCTCACAGACCAGCTTGCCGTCAACGCTCACCCGGCCCGTGCTCACGCTCTCAAGACCCGCAACGATGCGGATCAGCGTGGATTTCCCGCAGCCGGAGGGGCCAATCACGCTGATGAACTCACGCCGCCGCACGTCGAAGCTTACCTTGGAGAGCGCCACAACCGGGCCGGCAGCCCCCTCGAATTGCCGAGAAACTGCCGAAAGACTGAGTACAGTCGGTTGCTCGCGGATGGCAGCGAAGCGCGCCGACACCTCTTCGGTGTGGTGCAGGTAGCTGGGCAACTCGAGGCGATCTTCGACAGTCATGAGGCCCTTTCTCAGTGAAGGTCCGGAGCCCCCTGGCGCTCAAGCACCTGGGAGTCATTGATGGGATCGGCCTCCGGCACCGCGCTGCCGCGGGGCGACAAAGCCAGCCGCAAGCTCCTGCCCAGGCGAAAAAGCGTGGCGTTGCCGGTCTCCCACGGGAACAGGAAGCGCCCGACAAAGCCGAGCAGCTGGTCCGTCAGCAGCCCGACGATGCCAATCATCACGATCCCGGCGTATAGGTTGTCGAAGTGGCGGTAGCGTTGCTCCTGATACAGAAACGCGCTGATACCGGACTTCTCGCCGATCAGCTCGGCTACAACCAGGTACGTCCATGCCCAACCGAGCAGGATGCGCATGTCGCGATAGAGCGCCGGCACGGCCGCCGGAATCACCACGTGGGTCACCAGTTGTCGGTTACTGGCGCCGAGAGTCTGGGCGGCCTGCAGCAGGGCTGGGTCCACGGCACGCGTCGTATTGCTGACGATGAGCACCATCTGGAAGAACGTGCCGATGAAGATGATCGTGATCTTCGGTTCCTCGCCCAAACCGAGCACGGCTACGGCCAGCGCCCCGAAAACCGGGGCCGGCATGTAGCGAACGAAGTCCACAAACGGCTCAAACAGTCTGGAAAATATCGCAAATGTCCCGCACAGAATGCCGAGGGGCAGGCCAAACAGCGCGGCGTACAAGAAGCCCCAGAAGATGACCTGGCAGCTCTGCCAAAGGCTCTCGTGGAGCCAAAGGTCGCCCGTCCGAACGGGCGGCGTCACGAACGCCGTGTAGAAGGCTCGGGCCACCTCGTGCGGCGCCGGTAGGTAGATCGGGTTGACCCGCTCGCCGCGGGCCAACTTGGCCCCAGCCTTCTGCAGCTCGTCGTTGCGCGCCGCGAAGACCTCTCGCTCAACGAGCTGATCCTTGGCCACGTAGCTGTACGTGCCAGGGACGGTCGAATCGCCGGCGTCATCGACTCGCACGAGCGGGTGCCAAGCGAAAGGCACGTAGCTAATGATGGACCACAGCGCGAGTGGCAACAGGAACGCGCAAACACCCGCCAACAGGCTGACGCGTGCGGGCAACGGCGCCCGCACGGCCAGCAGCCGGCGCCCGGGCCCCGATGCTTGTCCAGCGCTGGAGGCTCCAGCGCCGGGCAAAAGCGCGGGCTCGGCGCTCATTTACTTCAGCGCTTCGTCGGTGATGGTCGGATCCAGGTATTCGCCGATCTTTTCGGGGGCCTTGTAGACCGTGTTGGTCACGTTAAAAGCATCGACGAGCTTGTTCGAGCCAAGCACCGTTTCGAGCCCCTCGCCCTTGAGGTAGCGCTTCTGGCCCTCCGCCAAGTTGAGGATGAACGTCCCCTTCAAGAGCGGCTTGTATTGCTCGGCGGTAAGCCCGACGCGCGCGCTCATGATCTTAGCGGCTTCCTCAAGATTCTTCTCGTCCTTCACGAAGTCGGCCACCCTGCCCCACACCTTGGCGACCTTGACCCAGTCCGAGCGACGCTCGGCCAGGCTCTTGGGGCTCACGGCCAGCATGTCGTAGATGAGACCGGGTACGTCCGCGCTACTGAAGATGGACTTGGAGCCGGGCACCTCCTTGAGAGCCGCGCCGCTGTTGGGCTGCCAGGCCGCGATCGCGTCCACGTCGCCGGACTTGAGCGCCTGCGGCGTTTCGTCGGTCTTCACGTTCTTCAGTTTCACGTCCTTTTCAGTGAGGTTGGCGGATTTCAAGGCGTGGAGCAGGAGCAAGTGGTCGACGAAGCCAACCTCCACGCCAATGGTCTTGCCCTTCAGCTGGGCCACCGAGGTGATGCCCGGCTTGGCCACGATCATGTCGTTGCCGTTGCTGTAGTCGTTGACAATAATGCCGACGCTCTTGCCGCCCGTAGCACCCGTGACCAGCGCGTCACCGTTTGTCATGCATACGGCGTCGACCTTGCCGGCCGAAAAGGCCTCCATCGAGGGCACGTACTCGAACCACTTGAAGTCGACGTCGACGCCAGCCTCCTTGAACCAGCCCTTCTGAATGGCAATCTCCCAGGCCACCCAGCCCGGCCAGTCGCTGTAGGCCACCTTGAGCGGCGCCCCCGCGCTCGGCGCAGGCGTCGCTGAGACCGCGACGGCCGCTGCGGCCGCAGCAACCGCACTCGCTGCCGCCTTTTCTGGGTTCTCGCCGGAAGCCGGCTTGGGAGCCTCGGATTTGTTACAAGCTGTCGCTACGAGCGAGAGCGCCACGATACTGATGAGCCGAACGATCGGATTCATGAAGTGCCTTTCGTCCGATGAGCCTACGAAGCCCAAGCAGTAGGTCCCCGGCCGCGTTTCAGGGAGTTTTCGTCGCCGTTTCAGCTGGCTTTGGGCCGCAAAAGGCCCGATGGAGCCGGCGCCGGTCGGGGCTGAATTGCCACGTACTGAGCGAAAGTGCGCAAAATTCGAGCTGGACTCAGTTGAGCGCGAGGCAAATCTGCGCCAAAAGGACGCATGCGCCTGCGTTCGTCGATCTTGGGCTTGTTCGGTTTTGCGCTTTTTGCCTCAGGCTGCGATGCGGGCAGCCGGACCCGCACGACCAACAGCGGCCCGGCGCAGGACCCCACCGGCGAGGGCTCCGACGAGGATCTGGGCGCCGAAGACCTCGGTCCTACGCCTCTGGAACAGCACGGCCGCCTGCAGGTGGTTGGAGCCGAGCTGCAGAACGAAGCCGGACAACCCGTGCAGCTCAAGGGCGTGAGCAGCATGTGGCTGAACTGGGAGAACGATGGCTACGCCGAGAGCGCCACGGCGCTTCGCTGGATGCGCAACAATTGGAAGCTCAGTCTGATCCGGGCGGCCATGGGCGTCGATCCCCCCGGGGCCTACCTCTCGGACCCGGAGAAGGCCAAGGAACAAGTCTACAGAATTGTCGACAACGCCATCGAGGCGGGGGTCTACGTCATCGTCGATTGGCACGACCATTCGGCGCATGAACACGAGGCGGACGCGACCCGCTTCTTCGCCGAGGTTTCGGCGAAGTACGCCGGTGTGCCCAACGTCATTTACGAGCCCTTCAACGAGCCGGTCGGCATCGCCTGGCCGGCCTTGAAAAAGTACCACCAGGCCGTCGTCGACGTCATTCGCGGGCAGGACGCCGAGGCACCCATCGTGCTCGGCACGCCCAACTATTCGCAGGATGTGGACACCGCGGCAGTCGACCCCTTGGAAGGGAGCAACCTGCTCTACACGCTGCACTACTACGCGTGCTCGCACCGCTCGCAGCTTCGACTCAAGGGCGACGCTGCGCGCAAGCGAGGCCTGGCACTTTTCGTCACTGAGTTCGGCGCCACCGCCGCGGACGGCGGACTCGACGGCAAAGTGTGTCTCGAAGAAGCACAACTCTGGGACGAGTGGCTGAGCGAACGCAAGATCAGCTGGGCGGCCTGGAAGCTCGACAACTGCGACCCAGACGCGACCTGCCTTCTCGCCGGGAACGCTCCGCTCGAGGGTGGCTGGACCAGCGAGTACCTACACGGCCACGGCCTCTTCGTTCGCGGTCGAATGCAGCAATGAGCTTGGCGCCGCTCTGCTAGCGACTAGCGCCCTCCGTAGTCCGGCAGCGGCGGCGACGTTGGGGGCTCAACCGGCGGCAACGCCCGTCCCTCAGGCAAATTGCCAGTCAGGATGATCTTGCGTTGAAACTCGGGGGAGCCCAAGTCGCCCTGGTGGCAGTCCCTGCACGCAAGCGGCTTGCCCAGACTCGTGTCGAACTCTTCGACCAGGTGGACGGTCATCCAATCCGTGACGAAGCCGGGGTCGCGCGGATTGCCCAAGAACTTGGCTTTGCCTTTGTGGCAGTCGTTGCACCACACCTCGCCGTTCGCTAACCCCGAGCTTGCCCGTTCCTGCAGCCGAGGCACAAGCTCGCGCGCCATCCAGTTGGCCACTTCCTTTTGGTGCGTCATGGCCGCGTAGTCGGGCTCCAAGTGACAGTGCTTGCACTCCACGCCCAAGAAGTGAGTGACGCCCCCCATGATGGTGTAGACCTCGCGCTGGCAGCGCGCCTTGGCGGCAACCCCCGTGTAGACCTTGAGCAGCGGCTCTGGCGGCGGCTTGCCCGGTTCGACCAGGCAGTCGTCCGGACCAGGAGCACGCCGGACGACGGACGCCGTCTTGGCGCTTGACCCCGCGCCCGCCGGAGCCGGGGGCGCGCCGCAGGCGCCGAGGCAGAGGAGGAACAGCCACCAGGCAGCTCGCGAGCACCTTCCGTCCGGGAGCAGCTCGTGAAAGCGACGCGACGCGTGGCGGAGGCGAGACACGCGCCCACTCTACAGCAGGCTGAGCGCCCCAGCCCACCACCGGCTCGCCTGCCCCGTGGGCCACGGGCAGCCGCACCCCGCCCGGCGCCCGGCCAACGGCTCCCGCGCGAAAGCGCCAGGAAATCCCAGGGCGGCGCCGATTTCGCGGCTACCGGCGTCGCAGCAGTTGCGGGCGCTGAAGTGCTGGTCTACGCCCCGTTTTTTCAAGTTTGTGCTGGAGAAGCGACATGGCCAGAAAGAAAATTGGACTGATCGGTGCGGGCAACATTGGCGGCGAGCTCGCCAACCTGCTGCTGGCTAAGCAGCTTGGCGATGTCGTGCTCTTCGACATTCCAGCGAAGGAGGGCTTCGCCAAAGGAAAGGCGCTTGACCTTGAGCAGTCCTCGGCCTGCTCAGGCGCCGACGCCCGCGTCACCGGCTCATCCAACTGGCAGGACCTCGCCGGCTCTGACGTGCTGATCATCACGGCGGGCATCCCGCGCAAGCCGGGGCAGTCGCGTGACGACCTGGTGGGCGTCAACCTGCCGATCATTCAGAACGTCGCCGACAACGCCAAGCAGCATTGCCCCGATGCCTTCGTGATCGTGGTGAGCAACCCGCTTGACGCCATGGTCTACGAGTTCAAGCGCCGCACCGGCGCGCCCCGCGAGAAGGTCGTGGGCATGGCAGGCGTGCTCGACAGCGCGCGTTTCTCACTATTCTTGGCGCGCGAGACCGGGGCCAGCGTCAAGGACGTGCGTGCCATGGTGCTGGGCGGGCACGGCGACGACATGGTCCCGGCGCTTTCCTACTGCACCATCAATGGCGTGCCCGTCAGGCAGCTTATCCCGGCCGACAAACTCGCGGCCATCATCGATCGTACCCGCAAGGGCGGCGGGGAGATCGTGGGCATGATGGGCACGAGCGCGTACTACGCGCCGGCCGCCAGCGCCGTCGCCATGGCCGAAGCCTACCTACTAGACCAGAAGCGGCTAGTGCCGGCCGCGGCCTACCTGGAGGGCGAATACGGCTGCAAGGACCTGTATCTCGGCGTGCCGGTCGTGATCGGCGCCGGCGGCGTGGAGCGCATCATCACGGTTGACCTGACCGACGAAGAGAAGGCCATGCTGAAGACGAGCGCCGACAGCGTGCAGAAGGTCATCGACATCGTGAAAGCCAAGGCCTGAGATGAAGATCCACGAATACCAAGGCAAGCAACTATTCGCGAAGTACGGCATCGCCGTGCCGAAGGGCATCGCTTGCCTCACGGTCGCGGAGGCCGAAGCCGCCGCTAGTAAGCTCATCGCTGAGACCGGCAGCAGCGTTGTCGTGGTGAAGGCGCAGATCCACGCGGGCGGGCGCGGCAAAGGCGGCGGCGTCAAGGTGGTCAAGGGTGGCGCCGCGGAAGCCCGCGCTGCCGCGGAAAAGATCCTGGGCATGCAGCTCATCACTCACCAGACCGGCCCCGAGGGCCAAAAGGTGAAGTGCCTGTACGTCGAAGAGGGGATTCAAATCGCGCGCGAACTCTATCTGGGTTTGGTCGTGGACCGCGAGCAGCGCAAGATCGCGATCATGGCGTCGACCGAGGGTGGCGTTGAGATCGAGAAGGTCGCGGAAGAGACGCCCGAGAGAATTCTGACTGAGCACGTGGATCCCGTCACGGGTCTCGCCGGCTATCAGGCCCGCAAGCTGGCGTATGCGCTGGATGTCGGTAAGGGCACGCCCAGCCCCAAGGACACCGTGAACGACTTCGTGAAGCTCGTCACCAAGCTGGCCGAGCTCTTCGAAAAGGAAGATTGCTCACTGTGCGAGGTGAACCCGCTGATCATCACCAAGCAAGGCAAAGTGATCGCCGGCGACTCGAAGATCAACTTCGACGACAACGCCGCCGGGCGCCACAAGGAGTGGGACGCTCTCATGGACAAAGACGAGGAAGATCCGGTCGAGCTCGAAGCCAGGGGCGCCGGCCTTTCCTACGTGTCCTTGGACGGCGACATCGGTTGCCTGGTGAACGGCGCCGGTCTGGCCATGGCCACCATGGACATCATCAAGCACCACGGCGGCAGCCCCGCGAACTTCTTGGACGTCGGCGGTGGCGCCACCAAGGAGCAGGTCACCAAGGCGTTCTCGATGATCCTATCGAGCCCGAAGGTGAAGGGCATCTTCGTCAACATCTTCGGCGGCATCATGAAATGCGACGTGATCGCCGAAGGCGTCATCGCAGCCACGCGCGAGCTAGAGCTGAAGGTACCGCTCGTCGTGCGCCTGGAAGGCACGAACGTGGAACAGGGCAAGAAGCTCTTGGCCGAGAGCGGCCTCAGCATTCAGCCCGCCGACACCATGGCCGACGGCGCCAAGAAGATCGTCGCCGCCGTCAAGGCCGCGTGAGTCGCGACAGCCTGACTTAGTCCTTATCGGAACACCTTTCTCAAAGGCTCCACAAAAATGTCGATTCTGGTTTCCAAAGACACGCGCGTCCTGGTGCAGGGCATCACCGGCTCCGCCGGCTCATTCCACGCCAAGCAATGCCTCGCCTACGGCACACAGGTGGTCGCTGGCTGCACGCCCAACCGCGGCGGGGAGACGTTCTCCGCTGAAGGCCCGACTGGAAAAGCCGTCACATTGCCGGTCTTCGACACCGTCGCCGACGCCGTCAAGCAGACGGGTGCGGACACCTCCTGCATCTTCGTGCCAGCGCTCGGCGCGGCCGATGCCATCCTCGAAGCCGTGGACGCCGGCTGCAAGCTGGTGATCTGCATCACCGAGGGCATTCCGGTGACCGACATGATCAAGGTCAGGCGCGCCATCGAGGGCAAGGCCGTGCGACTCGTGGGCCCCAACTGCCCCGGGGTGATCACGCCCGGCGAGTGCAAAATCGGTATCATGCCGGGCCACATTCATCGCCCCGGAAAGATCGGCGTCGTTTCGCGCAGCGGAACCCTCACCTACGAAGCCGTCGGGCAACTCAGCGCGCTCGGGCTCGGCCAGTCGACTTGCGTCGGCATCGGCGGCGACCCCGTCGCCGGCCTGGACTTCGTTGATGTACTCAAGCTCTTCAACGAGGACGAGAACACGATCGCTGTCATGATGATGGGCGAAATCGGTGGGACTGCCGAGGAGCTCGCGGCGGAGTACATCAAGCAGCACATGAACAAACCCGTGGCCGGCTTCATTGCGGGCGCCACGGCCCCGCCAGGCAAGCGCATGGGTCATGCCGGCGCGATCATCTCGGGCGGGAAAGGCACAGCCGCCGACAAGATCGCAGCGCTCACGGCCGCCGGCGTGCGCATGGCGCCGTCGCCTGCTGAGATGGGCGTCACGTTGAAGAGCCTGCTCTAAGCCTGAGGACGCGGAGCCGAGCCCGCGGATGGCTCGGCTCCACCTGAGCAGGCGTTCACCCGGCAGAACGGCGGGCGCAGCCAGCGGGAGCCCTGTCGAAATGCGGCATTCATTTCGAGCTGTGCTAAGAGCCGGGCCAATTACCCATGGCAAACGAGAGAACGCTCTGCATCATCAAGCCTGACGCCGTCGAAAAGCGGAAGGCCGGCGCTATCCTCCAGCACCTACTCGACGAGGGATTCCAGGTGCTGGGGCTGCGACAGTTGCAGCTCTCACTCCGAGAAGCTGAGGGCTTCTACGCGGTGCACCGTGAGCGTCCCTTCTTCAAGGATCTATGCACGTTCATGACCCGCTCGCCGGTGGTTGTGGTGGCGCTAGAGCGGGACAACGCGGTGCTGCACTTGCGGGGCGTGATCGGTGCGACCGATCCCGCCAAAGCCGAGGCGAACACGATTCGCAAGCTATACGGCGGAAGCATCGGCGAGAACGCCGTGCACGGTTCGGATTCGGCGGAGAACGGCCTAGCGGAGTGCGCCTTTTACTTCCGGGCTTCCGAGCTGGGCTGAAGCGCCCATTTGGCCTGGAATCGCCGGCTGTTCCGGGCGTGATTCGCGCGGGGCTGGCCGGGCTGTTAGGCTGGGGGGAGAGGTTATGAGTAGCGGCTACCCGCCTGCGTCGCACGCGTTCGTCCGTGGCACCGCTGCGCTCGACATCGAGCGCGGGAGCCTCCGCGAATACCTCGGCGGGCTGCGGAACCTCGCGCAGCTGCTGCATTCGCTGCGCGTTGGCTCGCGCCCGCTCAGCAGCGTGCTGCCCGACGTGCTTTCGGCCTGCGACCCGCTGCGCCACGCCATGGGGGAGATCCTCGCGGCCGCGCGCGCAAGTTTGCAGGCCGAGGAAGCAGCCGACGAGCTGAATGCCTACGTCTCGCCTCGCATCGACGAGGTGATCACGTCGCTCACGGGCGCCATGGGCCGGCCACTGAGCGTGAAGATGCGCCTGCAGCTCGAAGCGAGCATGAGCCGCCTGTCGCAGGAACTCGACACAGCCCGTGGGCTGTTCGAGCTTCTGGTGGACGCCATTTCCGGTCCCGCCATGCGTTTGGACGTCCTGGAGTTGGCGCGCCAGAGCTTCGCAGGGCCCCCCAGCGGGGGTTCCTGGCCGCGCGATAGCTTGGTGGCCAGCCTCTGCGCGGACTCCCCGGGTTTGGAGGTCGAGGTCAATCCACGCGTGGCCATGGCGCTCATCGCGTTCGGCGTCGAGTTCGTGGCCAACCCGACCGATCCGAGCCGCGTGCCCCACATCCGCGTGACCGCATCCGCGGCGGGCGGCTGCGAGGTCCACGTGGGGCTGCAGCCCGGTGGGCTCGGCGAAGAGGTCGTGCTGCTCACGCGCGGCCTGATCGGACCGACACTGCCGTGCGTTACGGCCACCGCGGGCGCCAACGGCGCGGTCCTGAGCTTCGATTCGGCCGAGCGCAACTTCTCACTCGCCTTTGGCCGGGCCTTCCCTGGGCGGATGGCGGGAGAAGCGGGCTGAGCCGCGGAGGAGACTTGCTGCGGCCGGCAACCCTCGGTATCGCTGCGGCATGGAACACGCCGACCTCCAGGCAAAGATAGAGGCAGCCTACGCTGATCGCAGCCTGCTTACCTCTCCCGAGACGAAGCAGGCCGTCCTCACCACGATAGCCTTGCTCGACTCCGGCAAGATCCGCGTGGCCACTGCCACGGCACCTGGCAAATGGACAACGCATGCCTGGATCAAGCAGGCAGTGCTGCTCTACTTCGGCGTCGTCCAGATGGAAACGATCGAGCTTGGACCCTTCGAGTTTTACGACAAGATCCCGCTCAAGAAGGGCCTTGCGGCGGCCGGCGTGCGGGTCGTACCACCTGGCACGGTTCGCTACGGTTCTTTCATCGAGCGGGGCGCCATCGTGATGCCCGGTTACGTGAACATCGGCGCCTACGTCGGCAGCGGTACGATGGTCGACACCTGGGCAACAGTTGGCTCCTGCGCGCAAGTCGGCAAGGACTGCCATCTCTCCGGCGGCGTCGGCATCGGCGGCGTGCTGGAGCCGCCCGGAGCGCAGCCAGTCATCATCGAAGACGGCTGTTTCATCGGCTCCCGAGCCATCGTGGTGGAGGGGATGCTCATCGAAAGCGAGGCCGTGATCGGCGCGGGCGTGGCCCTCACCGCCTCCACCGCTATCCTGGACGTGACCGGCAGCGAGCCGGTTGAAATGCGCGGACGCATTCCGGCGCGGAGCGTGGTGATCCCGGGGACGCGCAGCCGGAAATTCCCGGCGGGCGAGTACCAGATCCCCTGCGCCCTGATCATTGGCCAACGCAAAGAGAGCACCGACAAGAAGACCAGCCTGAACAGCGCGCTCCGCGACTTCGGAGTGTCGGTCTGATACTCCGCGCATGAGCCTCGCGTCCGACCTCCTCTGGCTGTGCAGCATTCCCTCGCCGATAGGCGAGGAAGCGGCGCTGTGCGACGCTGTCCAGGCGCGACTGGCTCGGCTACGGTTTGCGAGTGAAGTGCGGCGCTATGGCGACTCGCTCGTCGTGCCGGTCACACGCGGCACGGGCGGTCCCCACGTCGTGCTGGGCGGTCACTTCGACGTCGTGCGCACCGAGCACGACGGGCCGCCCCGCGTTGAGGGGGACCGGCTCTTCGCGCCGGGAGCCGCTGACATGAAGAGCGGGCTGGCTCTCATGTTGGCGCTCGCCGACAGGCAGCCTGCGGCTGGGACAGATCTCACGCTCGTGTTCTACGCTCGAGAAGAGGGCCCCTACGCCGAGAACGAGCTAGGGCCCGTACTGGCGCAGGATCCGGAGCTCGCCCTGGCGAGCATCGCCGTGATGCTCGAGCCCAGCGACAACAAGCTGCAGCTAGGCTGCGGCGGCTCGGTCCACGCTGCGCTGCACTTTCGAGGTCGAACGTCTCACAGCGCGAGGCCCTGGCAGGGGGAGAACGCGATCCACAAGAGCAGCGCCTTCTTGACCCGACTGGCAGCCCTTGAGCCCGAGATCGACGAGTGCGACGGCTTGGTTTGGAAGAGCGTCATGAGTGCCACGCTGGCCCGCGGCGGGCGCGCGCGAAACATTATTCCGGACGCGTTCGAGCTCAACCTGAATCATCGCTTCGGCCCAAGCACCAGCCTCGGGCGGGCTAAAGAGAACATCATGGCGCTCGTACAGGGCGATGCTGACATCGAGTTCGTGGACGAGTCGCCGGCGGCCCCGCCACTACGCCACCACCCGCTCGTTCTGGCGTTGGCCGAGAGCGGCGTGCTGGCCGTAGAGCCCAAGCAGGCCTGGACCGACGTCGCTCGCTTCACGGCCTTGGGCGTGCCCGCGGTCAACTTCGGACCTGGCGTTCAGGCACAGGCGCACCAGCGCAACGAGTGGACCCTGCTACCACAACTGAACGTTGGCCTGGCGGTGCTCGAAAGTTGGCTCGGACGCATCGGCAGCGGAGCCGCCAAGTGAAGCTCACCTCTCGCACCTGGCTCGCGCTGGTTCTGGCGCTGCTGGGCATCAGTTGCGCGGAAGCTACCAAGCCAAGAGCTTCGCGAAGCGAAGCCGTCTCCGGCCCGAGCCAGGAGATGAGCGGACCTTCGTTTTTCTCCGAGGGTGCGCTCTCGCCCACGTTGAACGAGTTGCTCGCGAAGGCGCATGGCAAGGCACTCCGGCTCGAGATCCACCCGCGTGAGCTGATCCTTCAGGCGGCAGATCCGAAGGCTGCGGGGACCGTGGTTGAGCACCACTACCGCGACGGCCGTTGGGGTCCGCCCGAGTACGCGACCTTGCGGGGTAAGGGCGAGCTACAGGACAACCTGTTCGACCTCGGCGCGGTGAAGCTCAACCTCTTGCCGAAGCTAGCGGAGCAAGCGCTGCAGCAGGTCGATGCGGGGATGGGCGCCGTGGACCACGTCTTGGTCCGTCGCAACCTGCCGGAGAGTGAAGACGTTAGGGTGCGCGTGTACGTGCAAAGCCCACGAAAGAGCGGCTACCTCGACGCCGACCCTGAAGGCGCGGCTGTCTCGACACAGCTAACCACTGGTAACCAATAGGATTTTTAGCGCATTTTACCTACCAGTGTAAGCGCGCCGGGCCAGCCGCGTTTTCAGGGCACCTCCCCACCTGAAAGGTTTGCCCATGACTCGCCCCGTCGCCGCCCACATCACGCGCTCCGCCCTTCCGCTCCTGGCTCTGAGCGCGCTCGGCCTCATGCTCAGTGGCTGCGGCCGGTCGCACACGCCCGTGACAACGCCCGACGCTGCAGCTCCGCACCCCGCGCTTCACGCCCGTGACGGGAGCGCTCCGGCAACGCAGGCTGAAGCCTACGCGGGAGAGAGCAAGGCCGCGGATCTCGCCGCCCCCTCGGCCCCACGCAGTGAGGCGGCCGGCGCTTCCGCGGACCGCGCCTACGAGCCTGCCCCCGCCAAAGAACGCCCCGGGCTCGGCACGGAATGGGGCGAGACCCGAGAGAGCCGGGTCTCGTCGGCCCCCTTCGAACGCGAAGCGTGGAACACCCCGCTCTCGACGTCGAGCCTCTTCTACAACGACGAAGCCGGCGTGAGCGCCATGCTGGGACGAGAAGGCGCGCAACGGCAGCAGCGAACGGACGGCATCAGCGCGGGGCGAGGCGCCGTCACGATTCGCGTCGTCGACAGCTCAGGGGCTCCCCTGCCGACGGTCGCCGCGGGCGGACGCAGCTACGTCGTGGGCGACGACGGCCAGCGCTACGCCATCCGCATCGAGAATCGGACCGGCGCCCGCTTTGAAGCCATCGCCACAGTCGACGGCTTGGACGTGATCGACGGCCAGAGCGGCTCTTTCGAAAAGCGCGGCTACCTCGTGGGCCCGTGGGCCACCGTCGAGATCGACGGCTTCCGTCAGAGCAACGACGCGGTCGCCGCCTTCCGCTTTGGTCGCGTGCGCGACTCGTACGCCGCCAAGCGCGGCAACGATCGCAACGTGGGCGTGATCGGCATCGCCATTTTCCAGGAACGCGGCTCCGCCTGGCCCTGGAACCAGCGCGAGCTTGAGCGCCGCGACGGCGCCGACGCCTTCCCCGGCCGCTTCGCCCCGCCTCCACCGCGCTACTGAACAGAGCCGAAGAAACCGCTATTGCTCTTTACCGAGGCGGAGGGCCGCTTCCTCTGGGAGGCCACGGCTGATACCGTGAAAACCTGCCCCGCGAAGCCGAAGGCCCGCGCGGCGCCTCGAAGATGACTGGGTTGGACAGCGATTCCAGCGGCTCACTGCCCTCGGCACCGGTGCGTGTCGGCGAAATCGTGGCTGGGAAGTACGTCGTAGAAGAGTCCCTGGGCGTGGGCGGGATGGGCGTCGTGATAGCCGCTCGGGACGTGGTGCTCGAGCGCCGTGTCGCGATCAAGTTCCTGCTGCCACGCCTGGCAGGCTCCGATATCTCCGTCCAGCGCTTCGTGCGCGAGGCTCGCTCGGCAACCCGCATCAGCAGCGAGCACGTCGTGAAGCTGCTCGAGATCGACAAGCTACCGAACGGCACTCCCTTCTTCGTCATGGAGTACCTGGAGGGCAGCGATTTGCGCGCGCTGCTGCGCGAGCGCGGCGCCCTGCTACCGAGCCTCGCGGTGGACTACCTGCTCCAAGCGCTCCAGGCCATCGCCGAAGGCCACCTGAAGCAAATCGTGCACAGGGATCTCAAGCCCGGCAACCTCTTCCTAACGGCGCGGGCCGACGGCACCCCACTAATCAAAGTGCTGGACTTTGGCATCGCCAAGACCCTCGAGAACGACACGGACGAGACGAACGCCCTCACCAGCTCCGACGACGTTCGGCTGGGCTCCCCCTCCTACATGCCGCCCGAGCAACTACAAAACCCGCGGGATGTCGACACACGCTCCGACATCTGGGCGCTCGGCGCCACACTCTACGAACTCTTGACCGGGCACCCACCCTTCGAAGGCCCGGGCTATCTGGAGCTGGTTTCGCGCATCCTGAGCGCCGAGCCGCCCCTCCTCAAAACCTGGGCAAGCCCGCACGAGCTGCCAAGCGGCCTGGAAGCCGTCGTCCTCAAGTGCCTCGCCAAGGACCGCAGCCAGCGCTACGCCAACGCGGCAGACCTCGCTACCGCCCTGGCCCCCTTCGGCAGCAACGACGCGCGCGTCTCGCTCACGCGGGTCACCGG
>JANNWK010000740.1:0-3377 GCA_031408355.1 Myxococcales bacterium | reverse complement strand
AGCTACCGGACTGCCTGCACTCTTTCAGCCCCTACTATGGCGACGCTCTGCTCACTCAACTTCGCGCGCTCGGGCTGATCGAGCCAACTATCGGAGGCAACAAGCGACGCCAAAGTTGCCTCGACTACCTGAACGCTCAGCAGCTCGACGTGGACATAGATGGTCGGCGAGGCGGCTACGACCTGGTCGTCACCTGCTCTGACGTTGTCGTCCCCAGGAACGTGCGCCACTTGCCCATGCTGCTGGTGCAAGAGGGAATTCTTGATCCCGACAACTACTTGGCGCCACTCGTGCGCCGATTTCCGAACGTGTTGCCTCGCTGGTTAGCCGGGACCGCCGCGACCGGGCTAAGTGGCCGCTACCAACGCTTCTGCGTCGCAAGCGAGGGATATCGTGAGCAGTTTGTCGCCAACGGAGCCCGTGCTGAGCGGGTGGTCGCCACCGGCATGCCGAACTTCGACAGCTGCGCGCGCTTTCTCGACAACGACTTCCCATATCGCGGCTACGTGCTGGCTTGCACCTCGGACGCCCGTGAGACGTTGAAGCTGGACGATCGACGCGGATTTATTCGCAAATCCGTGGGTATTGCAGGCGAGCGTGAGCTTGTCTTCAAGCTTCATCCGAACGAGAAGGTTCAGCGCGCCACGGAGGAGATCAAGACCTGGGCGCCACGCGCGCGCATCTTCGCTAGCGGCCCCACCGAGCACATGGTCGCCAACTGTGATGCCTTGGTTACGCAGTTCTCTTCAGTCGTCTTCGTCGGCCTCGCGCTGAACAAGGAAGTTCACTCGTTTCACCCGCTGGAGCTGCTGCGGCGCCTGATGCCTCTGCAGAACGGCTGCGCAGCCAAGAACATCGCGCGCGAGTGCCGCGGCCTGCTTGCGGCTCGGTCCCGCCTGGTCAAGCCTCCTCAGCGGGAGGTCGCGTGAGAACGCTGGTCGTGGTGCAGGCGCGCACAGGCTCGCTGCGTTTGCCCGGCAAGGTGCTGTTGCCGCTCGCCGGGCGTCCCTTGCTCGAGCGCATGCTCCAGCGCGTGCTTTCGGCGCGCTTTCCCTTCGAACTCTGCGTCGCGACCAGCACACTGGCCGAGGACGAACCCATTCGCCAGCTCTGTCGACGGATGGCCGTGCGGGTCATCAGTGGTCACCCGACAGATCTGCTCGAACGTCACCTCTCTGCCGGTCGCGCCTTCAAGGCCGATGTTGTGGCCAAAATCCCCTCCGACTGTCCGCTCATCGATCCGGCCATCGTCGACCAAGTGCTGGGTCACTTCGCGGCGCGCTCTGAGGACCTCGATTTTGTCACCAACCTGCATCCACCCAGCTGGCCAGACGGCAACGACATCGAGGTCATGCCTATGCGCATCCTGGAGACAGCCGGCGCGGAAGCGAAGCAGCCCTTCGAGCGTGAGCACACCACGCCCTTCGTCTGGGATCAGCCCGCGCGCTTTCGGATCGCCAACGTGACTTGGGACGCGGGCCGGGACTTGTCGAAGACGCATCGCTTCACTATCGACTACTCCGAGGACTACGCGTTCATCTCGCGCGTGTACGAAGAGCTGTGCACCTCCGCGCGACCGATATTCAGCCTGTCGGACATCCTGGAGCTCTTGGCACAGCGGCCGGAGCTCTTGCGCATCAACGCGCGCTGGTCCGGCCATTCGTGGCACCTCGCCCAACTTACCCAATTGCGGAACGTCAGGCTCGGCCCTCTTGGGCTCGAGTTTCGCTCGCCGAGCTGAGGATGACATGCCCAACCGCATCGCCCTAGATCAAGAGTACCCGAACATCTCGGCGTCCCAAGCGCTGTGGGAACGCGCAGCGACGTTGATTCCCGCCGGCACGCAGACTCTCGCCAAGGGGCCCACTCAATACGTCGACGGCGTCGCGCCCAAGTACCTGGCGCGCGGCAAGGGCTCGCACGTCTGGGACGTCGACGGCAACGAGTTCATTGACTTGACGATGGCGGTTGGTCCGGTGGTACTCGGCTACGGGCACCCGTCCGTCGACCGCGCCATCACCGAACAGCTCGAGCGAGGTATTACTTTCTCGCTCATGCACCCGCTCGAGGTCGAGGTGGCTGAACTCGTGCGGCGTGTCGTGCCCGGCGCCGACTCCGTGCGCTTTAGCAAGACGGGCTGTGACGTTACCAGCGCTGCGGTCCGCCTGGCGCGCGCCTTCACCGGCCGCGAAAAAGTGCTGTGTTGCGGCTATCACGGCTGGCACGATTGGTACATTGGGACGTCGCCGCGTCGCGCCGGGGTGCCGATGGGGACCAGCATGCTCACCGAGGTGTTCCCGTACAACGATCTGTTCTCGTTGCTGGAGATTCTCGACGAGCGCGTCGCTTGCGTGATTCTCGAACCAACGATTTTCGAGCCCCCAGATGTCGACTATTTGCAGGTCTTGAAGCGCGCCTGTGACGCTGCAGGCGCGCTGCTCATCTTCGACGAAATGTGGACCGGCTTTCGCGTGGCGCTCGGCGGGGCGCAGCAGCGCTTCGACGTCGTTGCGGACCTGGCCTGCTTCTCAAAGGCGGTGGCCAACGGCATGCCGCTGTCGCTGCTCACCGGGCGCGCGGACGTGATGCGTCTGCTGGAAGAAGAGGTCTTCTTCTTCACGACCTTCGGTGGCGAGGCCCTGTCATTGGCTGCAGCCAAAGCCACCATTGAAGACTTGCGCGACCTTGGGGTTCCGGAGCGTCTCGAGACCGCGGGCAAGCAGCTTCAAGATGGCTACAATCGTCTGGCCGCGCAGAAGGGCCTTGAGTACACCAGAGCGAGCGGGCTGCCGTGCCGCACGCTCGTTAGCTTCGACGCCAAAGCGGGCGATCCGCTGCTTCAGAAGTCGCTCGTTCAACAGGAAATGATTCGCCACGGCGTACTGTGGACCGGGTTTCACAATCTCTGCCTCGCCCACGGCGAAGCCGAGATTGCCCACGTGCTGGCCGCTTACGACCGCGCACTCGATACCCTGTCGAAGGCGATCGAAAGTGGCAATCTGGTGAGTCATTTGCGGGGAAAACCGGTGCAGCCGGTGTTCAGGAGGACGCGCTGACATGGCACAAGGACTTGCCTCCTTCGACCTCAGGGACAGGGTCGTGGTCGTTACCGGTGCACTCGGCCTGCTCGGCCGCGAGCATTGCGCGGCGCTCGCGCGGTCCGGCGCGCGCGTAGTGCTGACTGATTTGAACGACGATGCGCTCGGCGTACTCGCCGAACGGCTGCGGGAAGCCGGTGCCCAGGACACGCTTGCCATGGCGGCTGACGTTACCAGCCCAGACGATATCGCGCGCCTGCGCGACGCGATCGTAACGCGCTTTGGTCAGCTCGATGTGCTCGTCAACAACGCTGCCATTGACGACAAGTTCGGACCATC
>JANNWK010000739.1:0-3371 GCA_031408355.1 Myxococcales bacterium | reverse complement strand
CAGGGCGGCCTGATGTGCCCCATGCTTTTCCAGCTCTGTGTACACGCGCGCCTCGACCTCCACGCCCACCTGAATGCCGTGAGCCACCCGCTTCACGCTCAGTTCAGCGCGCACACGACCGATCGGGGCTGCCGAGCGGACCTGCGCTTCAAGCCGCGCGATGCGAGTCGCTCGCAGTCGGGCGTGGGGATCGCGCGAAAGCAGCCGGGCGACCTGCGCTGCCTGATCGTCGGGAACCATGCCTCCGCGGGACAACAAGGGCAAAAGGATGCTGGTCGAGCCGTAGTACACCTGCCCCTCCGGTTCGTCCCGCGTTGCGCCCTCGCTCATGACGTCCGCACGTTCGAATAGTTCGCGCCAGCGGTAGTCCGCGCTTTGCCAGAGCTCCACGTAGCGTTTGCTAAGAAGCGGCAGCGCGTGAGTCTTCTTCAGGCCAGGGCCTCGCGCTCGCGACTTCACGACAACGATCGTACGCCGCAGCCCGGTGCCTCAGTAAAGTTCTTGGCCAAACTGTCGGCCGCACACGGGCGAAACTTGTCCCGAGGCAGCGAGTTCTTCTCTAATCGCTAGAATGAAGCCTGAGAGCCGCTACCCCGGCCCCGAACGTCGCCGGCACCAGATGTTCGTCACCAAGAACACGGAGTATCATTTTCGCGAGGATTTGTGCGTGGCGGTGCGTGACCGCCGCTCGGGGCAGTGGCTGCCCGCACATTTGGCGGTGTCCCGCAGGCTATCCGGCGGCGTGCATTTCCAGCCGAACGGCACCGCGGTCCCTGTCTGCGATAACCCCGGCTTGGGTGAGGCGCTGTATTTTGCCGACGATGGGCGCGAGCTCATCACGAGCGCCGTATGCGGCGTTGAACGCCCTGAGCGCGAAACCATCGACGCCTACCTCACTGCGTGAGGCGTCACGCCCGCGACTTCGGAGAGGTTCAACCAGTTCCAGCCTCCGCGTAATTTCCTGCGCTCGGAAGCTCTCCTATTCGCGCCCAAGCGCGTAGTCTGCTTCGCAGCTAGCTGGTCTCGGCCAATGGGTCGCCGCACGAATCAAGCCCAACCATTGAAACCACTGGCTAGGCATCATTCTTGGATACAGCGGCCCCGACACGAGGGCAAATTCGAACATGGCGCAAACAACTACTCAGCCGTCTCAGGATCCGCGCGCCGTCGCCATTCTCGCGAAGAACATCTATCGCGAGTTTCGGGCTGGAGGCTTCAGCGAACGGGATGTGATGGCGCTCGCCGGCGAGCTGCTTTCACTCGTAACCACGGACGTTAAGAGCCGAAAACACGACGCCGAATAGATTGGTTCCAGTGCCGCTGGAGATTGCCTGGGCGGCCCGCTGGCGCGGCCAGTAACACTTCGGGTTGACACGAGGGGGTCGGTATCGGCAATCCTCTTAGCCTCTTGATTTCTCCGACCTCCAGCGCCCGGGCTCCTCAGTTCGCGGTGGTTGTCCATGAGAAGGGTGGGGCCGAGCGGCGCGAGACGTTCGAGGCCACGGAGCTGACGGTTGGCCGAGTGCAGGGCAACGAGCTGATGTTGCCGAAAGGCAACGTCTCGAAGCGACACGCTCGACTGCTGTACCGCGACGGGCGGTTCATCGTGACCGACCTCAACAGCACGAATGGGACCTACGTCAACCGGCGGAAGATCACTCAAGCGACCATTGTTCGCGAGGGAGATCGCATCTATGTCGGTGATTTCGTGCTGCGTATCGAAGTCAGTGGCGAGCACGAACAGGGGTCGGCCGACGCTGCGTCGCGCCCGGAGCTTGGCTCAATGCCCGACGAGATCTCGGTCGTGGGGGCGAGCCTGGGCGGCTCACTGCCCCCCGCTTCCGGTGAGGAAGACGAGCACACCCGGGTGCCATCGCCCTCCCAGCCTGTGGATGCGGCTCGGCTCATGTTGGGCTCGGTTCCGGGCTCCGACCCGCCTGTGAAGGTGGCGGCGCTCGTTCCCAATGAGATCACGGGTACCCATCACGTCGGGCGAGTGACCGAGGACGACTCCGTCAACTACGACCGCGGCGCGCTGCTGAGCAGCCAGGTGGCGCGGGCCGTTCAGGGCGTCGTCGAGCGGCTCGGGCTTGAGCCGCTTGGGTTCCTCGCCGATGAGCAACTGGCAGAGCGTGTCGATGAGGCACTGCGTGAGGTGATTGCGCGACTTGGCGGTTCGGGTGAGGCGCCGGTAAGTGCCGCGCCGGAACGCCTCTTCGAGCTCGCGCGCGCCGAGCTGCTTCAGCTGGGTGTCTTGGGCGGTTTGCTCGAGGACGCCTCGGTCACGCAGATCGGCATCCTGCGCTACGATCAGGTCGTGGTCGTGCGAGCGGGCCGCTCGGTGGCGGTTGAGCCAGGCTTCAGCTCAGAACGAGCGTTGAGCTGGGCGCTTCGCCGACTGCTGCTCGGGGCCGGCGAGGTTTCGTCCGAAGTCGAATACCGCCTACCCACGGGGGCTCGCGTGTCGGTCGACGCCGCGCGCACCGGCAAGGCGGCATCGGTGCTCATCCGCAAGCCCGAGCGAACCTTGCTGACGCTCGACGAACTGGTGCGGCGTGGGGTCATCTCCCGTGCCATCGCCACGTTCTTCCGGCACTGCCTCTCCGGGCGAGCGAACGTGCTGATCGTAGGGGGCCACGACGGGTCGGCGGAGCAACTTCTGGGCGCCCTGGTTGGCTCCTTGAGCGGCGACTCCCGGCTCGTTTGGGTGGGTGACGGCGTGGTGGGTGGGTCCGAAGTGAGCATCGACTTCGGACTGGGCACGGTCCAGGAGGCGCGCCGCACGCTTTCGGTCACTGCAGGCATCCCGGGCGTACGCTTTGCCGCGCGGCTCACCCATCCGGAGGTCACCGCTTCCGTTACCGAAGCGGTTGCTTCTGGTGCCGATGGCGTGCTGGCGCTGCGTCACGCCACTTCGCTGAAGCGAGCGCTGGGGCGGCTGTCTGCCGAGCTCTCTGCGGCGCGCCCGGGTCTCGGGATCCGGGCCGCCCGCGAACTCCTGGTGGGCGCCTACGATGTCGCTATCGAGGTGGCGCGCTTGCGCGATGATCGCGTGCGCGTACTGCGCGTCGTCGAGTTGTCGGGCGTGCTGAACGACGAGATCCAGCTTCAGGACATCTTCACCTTCCTGCCGGACCGGACGGCCGCCGGCGGTGCCGTGGAGGGGACCTTCGTCCCGAGCGGAACCGTGCCTCAGGTCGTGGAAGCCATGCGCGCCAGGGGCGAGAACCTGGACAGCGGGCTGTTCTCTCGGCCACCATCGCGTTGCATTACCGGAAGGATTCGATTCGGTTTGCCTCTTTTCTGGGGGAATGGACTCCTTTCTGGGCGCATACAAGCTTTTGGCGGCAGGTCAAAAACTACTGCTTGTT
>JANNWK010000738.1:0-11534 GCA_031408355.1 Myxococcales bacterium | reverse complement strand
CCAAACGGATCCGGCTGAGCCGCGTTCCCTCGACATCGATCATTGCTCCTAGCCGTTGCGAAGCCTGGCCTTCACGAACGAGCACACTAGAGTCTAGACGCCTGGTCAGCCTTCGCAAGCGCGAATATTTCTCAATCTCGTGGCGCTCGTCCTGGCGCTCGTCGCGGCGCCGCCCCGCTGATACGATGGCGCATGATCTCGCTTGAGGACCTCAAGGCTGTCCCGCTCTTTGCCCAGGTGCTGCCGGAGGATTTGGCTCGGTTGGCACAGGCGGCGGGAGATCTCCGGCTTGGGACGGCAGAGTACGCGGTGCACGAGGGCGATGCGCGGGCTCTATTCGTCGTGCTGAGCGGCAGGCTCGAGGTCACGAAATCCGTCGACGGCATCGAGCGCATCATCGGCGTGCGCACCCCAGGCCAGATCTTTGGGGAAGTGCCGATTACCTTCGGTACGCCCTTTCAGGGCGGGTATCGAGCGACCGAGCCTTCGCGTGTGGTGCGGATTGAGACCGCGCAGTTCCATGCGCTCGTCGCCACTTCGCCGGAGGTCCTGACGGCGGTCGCAACCTTGGCGCGGGAGCGCATGGGGGGACTGCAGGGCATTGCGACGAAGCCGACAGCGTTGCGCGCTACCCTGGTCGGTCATCGCTGGGACAACGCTTGCCGAGATTTGCGCACGTTCCTTGGGCGTAACCAGATCAGCTTCGACTGGGTGACGCCGGATGCCCCGGATCTGGCGGCGCGCTGGGATGGGCCCGCGCTGGGTCCAGACGACTACCCGGCGCTGCGCTGCGACGACGGCTCTACGCTACTCCGAGCGCGGTCCCGCGAGGTCGCCGAGCGACTGGGGTTGCAGACGAGCGCTGGCGCTAGCGACTACGATACGGTCATCATCGGCGGTGGCCCCGCAGGCCTCGCCGCGGCCGTTTATGGCGCGTCCGAAGGCCTGCGCACGATCGTGATCGAGCGGGAAGCGCCCGGGGGCCAAGCGGAAACGTCGTCGCGCATCGAGAACTACCTCGGCTTTCCGACCGGCGTGTCGGGCGAAGAGCTCGCCCGCCGCGCGCTCCAGCAGGCAAGTCGGCTGGGTGCCGAGATCATGGTGACGCGCGCTGCGGTCGGGATCAAGGCGGCGGAAATGACCGTGCAGCTCGACGGTCACGACTGCCTCGGGGCGCGCACCATTATCCTGGCGACGGGGGTGAGTTGGCGCCGGCTGACTGTCGACGGCTTCGACCGCCTGCTCGGCAAGGGCGTGTACTACGGGGCAGCGCGCAGCGAGGCCAGCACCAGCCAAGGCCTCGATATCCACCTGATTGGCGCCGGGAATTCGGCTGGGCAGGCGGCGATGCACTTCGCCAATTACGCGAGCAGCGTGTCCCTGGTCGTGCGTGGCGAAGCGCTGGAGAAGAGCATGTCTCACTACCTTATCGAGCAGCTCCGCAGAAAGTCCAACATCAAGCTCGAGCTGCACTCCGAGGTCGTGGCGGTGCACGGTGGCGAGCACCTGAAGGCGCTGGACATCGCGAACCGGGCGAGCGGCGCTGTGCGGCGCTGCGAAAGTGGCGGCGTCTTCGTCTTCATCGGCGCCGACGCGGAGACCGCCTGGCTGCCGGAGGAGATCGCCCGCGACGCCCGCGGCTACGTGCTCACGGGCGACGCCGTCGCCAAGGCGGGCCGCTGGCGCGCCAGCCGTGATCCTTACCTTCTGGAGACGAGCTGGCCGGGCGTGTTTGCCTGTGGCGACGTGCGCTCAAGCCCGGTGAAGCGCGTTGCGGCCGCGGTCGGCGAGGGCAGCATGGCGATCGCCTTCATTCACGACTTCCTGCAGCAAGCCGGCACGCCGCCGGCCGGCTGAGCGCGTTCGCGGCGGGTCAGGTCGCCTGAAGTTCGCGCATCATCGCGATGGGCTTACCAGTCTTGTCTTGGCCGAAGTCGGCGATACCCAGGCCGAAGACCTGATTCATGAGCGTGAAGTGGAGATCGCGAAGCGGGCGATTCGTGAAACCCACGTGTTGGTCTTGCGCGAGCCCGAGCTTGCCGCCGCCAATGAGCGCGGTCGGTAGCTCGTTGCAGTCGTGGTTGCTGCCATGCATGCAGCCGCCGTAGAAAACGACGGTGTTGTCGAGGATCGACGAGCCGTCGGCTTCCTTGACAGCGTCCAGCTTGCTGCACAGTTCTGCGACTTTTCCCGAGTTCCACCAGGTGATGGAGCCGAAGGCCGCCTGCGAGCCGTGTTGACCGCCAGCGTGATACTCCGGGCAGGTCATGCCGTTGCCTTCGCTTGAGCTTTCGGCCGTAAAGTTGTGGATCTTTACGTGGTCGTAGGTGAACTCGGACCGCTCGTCTTCGAGCATGTAGCTGATGATGCGGGTCACGTCGCACTGAAGCGCCATCACGATGAGATCGTTCATTGCGTCGGCGTGAAGGCCCTTGTGGTAGGTTTCCGTGTTCTGTTTGGGCGCGCTCGGCAGCACGGTAGCCATGCTGGGGGCGGCAATCGCGGAACAGGCCAGCCCGCCCATGCCCGAAGAAACCCCGGTGACGCGCAGTTCGACCTCGCGCACCGAGGTCAGGAACTCTTCCAGCCGCATTCTGTCGCTGGCGCCCAGCTTGCTCTGCGTACGCTGGGCGTTCTCCAGGACGGCGTCGATGACGCTCTGGTTGCGTGCGATACGCTTGAGTACCTCGGGGTCCGGTCCGCTCGCCTGCGACTCAGTTGAGGGCTTGATGACGCCCACGATTTTGTTGAAGACCTCGAGCGGATCCACCTGTTTGTACATCGGCGTGGTTTCACCGCTCCAGGACACGCTGCGGCTGTTGGAGCAGGGCTGGCCATCGCAGGCGCTGAGCACCGTGGACAGGCCGAGCTGGAGCGACGGCAAGGCCGTGATCCCCTTGAAGCTCGCGTGCTGGGCCAGTAGCTGATCGATCGAGAGCCCGTTGGCCTCTCCGACACCTAGCTTGGTCCGCATTTGCCCCGGGTCCATGCAGGTCAGCCAAGCGCCGGGCTGCTTGCCGTGGCTGGGCTCCACAGCGGGTGAACCGTCGACGTTGAAAACGGAGCCGTTCTCGAGGTTGCTAAGGATGTTCATCTTCGCCTTGAGCAGCCCAAACGGTTCGAGCACTGGGGAGAGCGCCCAGGCCGCGCCCACACCCTGCATGAGCGGCTGCCAGTTCTCGGAAGCTCCGTTCGGCAGATAGACGGGCAGGTAGCGCTTGGGTGAACTGCTGACCTGCGCCTGAGCGGCTTTGGTCGGCAGCAGAGATTCAAGCCATGGCAGCGTCAAGGCCACGCCAGCGCCACGCAACACGAGTCGACGCGAAAGGATCTGGTTCATCTGGGGGTAACTCATGTGCCTTCTCCACGGCGGAAGCGGAATGTTTCGGTTGAGACCAAGCCGTGGATCAGTCGGGTCAGGGTCGGCGCGGCGCCTTCCTTGAGCCATTCCCTGTCCACCACCTCCAAGTAGGGCTTGTCGGTCTCGGTCAGCGGACGACCGAGGCTGTAGATCAGCAGCTTTTCGCCCACACAGCGCGCGAAGCGTGGGTCGCTGGTGATGGCGTTCGCGGCGCCCACCAGGCCGCTGAACTTCAGCCCATTCGGGTAGGCCTCCGAGGCGTTCAGCTCGCTCCTGGGGTCGATGGCCGAGCCGTCCGGATACGCTGTGCGAAACTTGCCGATGCCGTCGTACTGCTCGAGTGCCAAGCCGAACGGATCGAATAGGCTGTGGCAGCCAGCGCACGCCGGGTTGGCGCGGTGCTGCTCAAGTACGTCGCGGACGTTGCTGGAGTTGCTCTTGTTTGCCAACTCCGGCACGTTCGGGGGAGGCGGCGGTGGCTCCGAGCACATCAGGTTGGCCAGCAGCCACCTGCCGCGTACCGTCGGCGAGGTGCGTCGATCCGGCGACGACATCGCCAGAAATCCCGTCAGGCCCGCGAAACCGACCCGACCGTCGTCAACACCCTCGAGACGAACCGTGCCTGTGGCCGGCGCTGGCATGCCGTAGTGCTCAGCCAGCGGGGCGTTCACGAAGTTGACGTCGGCCGTCATGAACTCTGTCCACGGTCGCGGAGAGCGCAGGAACTCATTGAAGAACAGGTACATCTCCTCGGCCGCCGCGTAGGCGATAGCCTGGCTCCAGCTCGGGTAGACCTCCGGGGACGTCGGGTGGTCTGCGACCCTGCGCGCGCCCAGCCATTGGCCAGCGAAGTTCGACACCAGGCGGTTCGAGCGCGGATCGCTCAGCATGTAGTCAACGGCGGCGTGCAGCACGTCCTCTTTGACCAGGGAGTCGTTGGCGGCTGCCACCAGCAGTTTGTCGTCTGGGGCGCTGCTCCAGAGGAAGTAGGAGAGGCGCGAAGCCAGCTCAAACGCGCTCACGGCGTGCTTGTCGGCGGCGGTGGGGCTCGCATCGAACTCGATGCGATAGAGAAACTCGGCGCTGGCCAGCAGCGCCTGAACCATCAACCGCACTGAAGCCGCGTGATCGTCCCCCTGCGTCCGCGCGACGCCATACACCTTGCTGTACGTGACCACTTCGTCGGCTGTAAGCGGCCGTCGGAAGAGGCGCAGGCCGGTTTGTTGGAGAATGCTCGCGACGCAACTCGCGTCGTCCACTGCCGCGCAGGACACGATCCTGCCGCGTGGCCCTTCGGCAGCGAAGGCGTCTTTGGCTAAGGCTGCGGCGGCCTCGAAGTAGCGCTGGTACTGATCCGCGTCGACGCCCAGCACCGAGGCCATGTTGTCGAACCCGCCGAGCTCGCCACCCCGCCAGCTCGCGCTCGCCGGCTGGAGCTCCGTCCCAAGTACGTCGCGCACGGTCGCGTTGTACTCAGCACTGTTCAGCCGGTGGACTTCCTTGCGACCGGGATCGATAGGCTGGGTCTTGGCGGCTTCCGGATCAATCAGCTGACCGTCGTCGCCTCCGTCCTCGGGACTACCGACCACGCTCGTGCACGCGACGGCTCCCAGCCCGAGGGCGAGTACTCCGGCGGGTGGGACAAGGAACTTCGGGCGGCGCGATATCCTCCACATGAACCGGTAATGTCCGGTTCTCAGCTCTTCCATGAGCGCCCCGCTAGGTTTTGGGAAATGAGCTCCAGCCCGGGCTTGGCATTTTCTTGGGCCGCTCGCCGGACCCAGGGCACTCACCTGGGTGACCCGAACATCGAGCGCGCCACATTCGCGATTGGTCGGAGGCCTAGCGCTCCTTATGAGCGTCGGCTGCCAGGGCGACCTGACGGGCACGCGTGATTCGAGCCCGCTTGGGCCTGGCGCGGCGGGAGCGGCGTCAGGGGGCGGAGGCGCAAGCGCTTCAGGTGGGGCAGGCCCCGCGGTGGTGGTGCCGGCGGGCGTGAGCGCCGGTCCCAGGGCGCTGCAGCGCCTGACCCGCGACGCTTATGAAAACACCGTGCGCCAGTTGCTTCAACTGGACGAGAAGCCTGCCTCAGGTTTGCCGGACGATGCGCGTGGGGCGAGCGGGTACGTCGAAGCGGGCGCTGTGGGTGAAGTCGACGCTGCGCGGCTGCAGGAGGCCGCCGAAGCCCTAGCCGAGCAGGCCCTGGCGGGGGGCGTCACCCAGCTGATGTCCTGCGCGCCCGAGGGAGCCAACGAATCGGCCTGCGTGGACACGTTCATTCGGTCCTTCGGGCGGCGGGCGTTTCGGCGGGCGCTCAGCGAAGCTGAGGTTTCTGATCTCAATGCGCTCTTCCTCGGCGCGCGCAGCGAGCTTGTGCTGCCCGTGCCGCAGGCGGTGTCGCTCTTGCTCTCGGCGATCCTGCAGGCACCGCAGTTCCTCTATCTGCGCGAGCGCGCCACGCCGGACGATGCCGCACAAGGCGCGCTGATTGGGCTCACTTCCGACGAATTGGCCTCGCGCCTTGCCTACTTGTTGTGGCGTTCGATGCCCGACGACGCCCTCTTCGCCAGCGTGGATGCCGGCATGCTGAGCACGCCAGCCGATGCGGCTCGCGAGGCGAGCCGACTGTTTGCCGACCCGCGCAGCCAGGAGACAGTTGTTGGGTTTGTGGCCGAGTGGCTCAAGCTACCGCTTCGCACCGACACGGAGCTCAGCACGGCGGCTGGCGCCGAGACGGACGCCTTCATTCGCAAGGTCATGAAGTCCGACGGCTTACTCGAGTCCCTCTTCACCTCGCCCGTCAACCTGGTCAATGAGACCTTGGCTCCCATCTATGGCGTGCAGGGCATCACGGGTTCGGCGCTGCAGGAAGTGGCCGCGGATCCCGAGCGCCGCTTCGGCTTGCTCACGCAAGTCAACTTCCTCGGCTCGAATGCCGACGGCGCAGAGGCCCACCCCGTCAAGCGCGGCCACGTCATCTTCAACCAACTGCTGTGTGGCGAGCTGCCGCCCGTCCCAGCGAACGTGCCGCCGGCAGGACCGCAGAAGCAGGGAGTGTCGAATCGTGAGCGCTTCGCCGTGCACGGCGCCAACGCCTGCGCCGCTGGATGTCACAGAGTCCTGGACCCGCTCGGCTTCGCCTTCGAAAACTACGACGGTACGGGACGATTCCGCGACATGGACGCCGGAAAACCGGTGGACGCGTCGGGTAGTATCCTGCTGCCGGACGGGGTCACCACCTGGACCTTCCAGGATGCCCGCGAGCTTGTGACGCACATGGCCACGAGCCAGGCATTGCGCGACTGCGTGAGTCGGCAGTGGCTAAGGTTCGCGCTTGCCCGCAAGGAAACCTCCGCGGACGAGCCCTCCGTGCTGGCGTCCCAAGCTGCGTTCGCCAGCGCTGGTCACGACCTGCGCGCGCTCTTCGTTTCAGTCGCGGAGACGCCCTCGTTCCTCTACCGCATCGCAACCCCGCCACAGGGAGACTTTCCATGACCCGCGCTGCCGCTCGTTTCTCCCGGCGTACCTTCGTTCGCGCCACCGGCCTGAGCTTGGCGCTACTGCCGATCCTCGAAACCGATCGCATCGCCCGTGCGGCTCCTGGCGGGCCGAAGTGCCTGGTTACTATCGCTTGGCCCAATGGTGTGCGCTCCGCCGATTGGTGGCCAGACGCCGAACCGGGCAGCATTGATTTTTCGGAAGCCAAGAACCACGCGGTGACCGACACGAATTTCAGCTTCTCTGGGCTCAATATGATCGAGCCGCTCGAGCCGCACCGGCAGGATATGGTGCTGTTTCGTGGGGTGAGGTTGGCGACCGGTGTGGAAGGCGGACACGAGTCGCAGCCGCACATGTTCAAGGTCAACGGCGGAAGCACGCTCGATCAACACGTGGGTCAGTCGCAGGACACCCCGTTCAAGACCCTCAACCTTGGGGTGCAGAAGCACGACGATCGCGGTCACATCTTCAAGAACGGCCAGGGCGTGACCCTGGAGAGCGATCCGTATGCCGTCTTTGATCGGCTCTTCGAAGGGGGAGCGCTCGACCCGGCGATCTTGGATCGGCAGCGCAAGGCCAGGGGCAGCGTTCTCGACTATGTCGGCAAGCAGCTCGAGGGCTTCGGCAAGATCTTGGGCAGCGAGGACCGCCAGCGCGTCGCCTTTCACCTGCAGTCGATCCGCGAGCTAGAGAAGCGCCTGGAGGGCGGCACGCTCGGCGCGAACGGCAGACCAGAGTCGCTCACTGAGCCACGCTTCGACGTGGACGACGTGAGTCACTTTCACAACGCGACACGCGCGCAGCTCGATCTGATCGTGCTGGCCCTGGCGAGTGACGCGACGCGGGTTGCGACTCTGCTCCTGGGCGATGGTGACGGCTCGCAGCTGGCGACGCCCTGGCTGGGCCCTGAATTCGGGCTCGGCACCGGTATCGAATACCTCGGTATCCGAAATTCTCACCATACCCACTCGCATCTTGAGAACGACATGCACTCCACGATGCAGCGCTGGTTCGTTTCCGAGTTTGCGGAGTTCATCCGCAAGCTCAAGGCGACGCCCCACGCCGCGGGCGGCACGCTGCTTGAGCGGAGTGCCGTGCTGGTGATGAACAACATGAACACCGGCGGCGGACACGGTACCAACAACCTGCCCATCTTCCTGGCCGGCAGCGCGGGCGGCTACCTGCGCACGGGTCGCTACCTCAGGATCCAGGACAGCCAGAACGGCATACTCGCGGCCCTTGCCAACGCCATGGGCACGCCCGTAGACGGCATGACGGAACTTGCAGCGTTGCGCGCCTGACGCGCGCCCGGGGACCCGTACGTAAGACGCTTGGGTCTTGCGACCTGCGCAGTGCTGGACTCCAGCGCTGCGCAGGCCACTGGCCCTCCGCTCAGCTTCCGATCACGCCGCCGTCGTCCTTGGTGACGACAATCAGCGACGAGCGCGGACGCTGTCCCTGGTCGCCGTCGGGCCAGGAGCTGTACTGCTTGGGATTGGTGGGATCATTCGCGCCCGAGGGCGCCTCACCGGGGTGTTGAATGCCCACGAACATCGTCTTCTCGTCGGGCGTGACCATGACGCCGGTCACCTCGCACACCTTAGGACCGACCAGGAAACGCCGCGTCTCCTTGGTCCAAGGATCGGCACAAAGCATCTGGTTATTGCCAAACCCGGCGTAGGAACCAGCGTTGATGGTGCTGCCCGACACGTCCGTCTGAATCCACAACCGCCCACTGGGCGCCACGTAGATGCCGTCGGGCGAGCCGTACTTGTCGCCAACGATGGTCGAGCCAGTCGCCGGAACGGCTGGGTCTCCGGCGAGCGCGAAAATGTCCCAGGCGAAAGTGAGCTCGGTCCAGTCCGCGGCATAAGACCAACGGATGATCTGACCGTAGGGATTGGGCGAACGGGGGTTGGCAGCGTCGACGGCTGGATTGGTGCCAGTGCCGCGGCGACTGTTGTTGGTGAGCGTGGCGATGGCGACCAGCTGGTCCGGAAAAGTGTCAATCCACTCCGGACGATCCAGCTTGGTCGCGCCAGCGAGATCGGCGGCGCCACGCGTATTGATCAGGATGTCGTTCAGGGACCAACCTGCCAGCGCCGGGTTCGCGGTGGTGAGCGGGAGCCACTGCCCCGACCCGTCTGCGTTGAACTTGGCGACGTACAAGATGCCGTCATTGAGCGGATCGATGTTCTTCTTGCGAGCCTTGCGCCAAGGCAAGTTCGAGACATAGCGATAGATGTACTCGAATTGCTCGTCGTCGCCCATGTAGACCACGACTCGGCCGTCACGAGCCTCTTGAACCCACGCACCTTCGTGCTTGAGTCGGCCGAGCGCCGTGCGCTTAACGGGCGTTGAATCCGGCTTGAACGGGTCGATCTCGACGACCCAACCGAAGCGGTTGGGCTCGTTGGGCTCGGCGTCAACACTGAAGCGCGCGTCGGTCGTGTGCCAAAGGTAACCAAAGCCGGCCGCCGTGATGCCGTAGCGACGCTCGAGCTCCGTCTGCGTGCCCGTCTTCCGGAAGTATCCGTTGAAGTTCTCCTCGCAGGCCAGGTAGGTCCCCCATGGCGTGAAGCCCATCGCGCAATTGTTCAGAGTGCCGAGCGCCAGCCGCCCAGTCGGATCGGCGCTGGTCATTAGGCGGGGGTCGCCCGCCGCGGGCCCGCCGATCGCGATCGGTGTTTGGCCCGTGATGCGGCGAGCGAATCGTGAAGGTCGCACCACGTGCCAGCCTGTGCTGCCGCCGGGCAGACCAAAGCCACAGTCGGCGTCGTCGTCACCCTGCTTGACCTCAATGATCCCCACCCCGTGGGCGTTCAGGGACTTGTTGGTCTTTTCCTGATTCCAGCCGGCGACTCCGTCCGGAAAAAGCAGGACGTCGTCCGTATATTCGTGATTTTGCACGATCAAGCCGTGCCGGGAGCCCTTGATCGGGAAGTACACGAGGCCGTCGTTGTGCATGCCCCATTGGCTGGCCTGCTCCGCGGCCGTATTGCTCGCGTCCTGGTTGAAGGCAGGGCCATCCGAGACGGGATCGCCCCAGGCGATCAGTACCGAAGCCGTGTACCCGGGGGGCACGACGACCTCATCGAGCGAGGAAGGCGCGACGCTGGCGAAGCCCAGCGCCGGCCCACTGGCGCTTGCGGGAACGCTGCTGAGGAGCGCGCTGACACCGCCGACGGCGGCCAGTCCGCCGACAATCGCACCCCGGCGCGACACGCGCGTCTTGGCGATGCTTTCCAGGCTTTCGTTGGCGGAGTTATTGCTCACGGTGTTGTCGTCGATGATGGACATGAATCTCCCAATGCTTGTGGTGGCGAGCGCTCCGCCGCGCCGTCTCGAGCGCGCAGCAGAACTCAGCGCCGAGTTCTTATAGGCCTCGCGCCTCAAGCCTTAGGTGAGATCTCGGACAACATTGCGTGACGACTCCGTAGCGAGAAGTGACACGCGCGAGCGTTTAGCGTCAGAGCAGAGCCAGCTTGGCCCGGCCTGGATCCCCGCCCGCCCTACGAACCGTTGCCTGCCCGCTTAGAGTAGGAAGTTGATGCCCGCCGAGACGTACGGGAAGCCGATGCGGACGGTGGCGCCGATGGTGTCGGAGAACATGAAGCGAGCGCCGCCCCAAAACACCAACTCGAAGTCGGTGTCGGTGTCGTCGTAGTCGCAGAGTCCGCCGTTGTTGCCGTTGCAGTACCACTGCCAGTTCCAGCGCCGGTGGGCGATGGCAAAGCCGGGTTCGCCGAAGACGCTGATTACGTCCGTGAGGAAGAAGTTCCACTGCAGCGTCGCGGGGAGCCAAAACTCGGTGACGCTGCAGTCGCGATTCTGGAGCCACAGGTCTTTATTGTAGCGGCCCCACCACCAGCCGCAGTCGTTGTCGCCGAACGTGATGTCTAGCCCGACACCGATCGCCATGTTGTTGTTGATCTTGCTGATCGGTCCGTTGCGCAGGAAGGGGATGTTGACGCGGGCGCCCGGGCCAAAGCCGTCGTCGGCGCCGAAGCGGTTGCCCCACTGAAAGACGAAGTGCGGTTCAAGCTCGACGCTATAGTCCGGGTGATTGCCCGGTTGCTTGATGATCGACTGCGCGTGGGCGACGTCCGGCCAGAGCGCTGCCACGGCGAGTATGAGACCGACTGCTAGTCTGAGGGCGGTCCTGACGAACTTTTGCAAGCTGGATTCTCCTGGTTCGGATGTACCTCGGGAGCGCAGGCCAGCGTACTAGAAATCGTCGGGGTCGCGGCAGGCTGCGGCGGCTAGAGCGTCCCGACGTAGTCGCGGATCAAGATCAGCTCGGCGTCATTGATGCGGTTCTGGGGCTCTTTGGGCATGTACTCGTTCCGCAAGTTGAACTCCCCTTGGTGGGTGCCCTTGCGCACGAACTCCTCGACCTTGCCCGCTTCGTTCTTGACTGAACGCGTGGTGGGGCCGCCCGCCCCGTCCGCGCCGTGGCAGTTGGCGCAGTAGTCGTGATAGAGCGCCTGCCCGGTGGTGGGCTGCGGCGGCGTATCCAGGTAGTCGTAGATGAGCTTAAGGTCGGCGTCGGAGAGCTTGTCCGGCTTGATGGGCTCCATCGGTTTGGCAAAACCGACGCCTGGGAGGCCATTTCGCACCACCCAGGTGGAGAAGTCGCGCACCGGGTGTTGGACCTCGGGTCCGAGCACGCCAC
>JANNWK010000737.1:0-6857 GCA_031408355.1 Myxococcales bacterium | reverse complement strand
GGCACGGCTACGATTTTCGTGGCAGCCAGCGGGGGCACAGCGGGCGGCGGCACGCCCGCGACCAACTCGGGTGTGCCCGCCGATTGGTGGAACGCGAGCTATAAGGCCCGGCGCAAAGTGGTGCTCGACAACTCGAGTCTGACCGAACCGCTCGAGCAGTTTCCTGTCCTGGTTCGGCTCCAGCCTGGAGCGGTCGAAACCGAGCAAGGAGCAAGCGGCAGCAGCTGGCGCTTCGTGGACCTGGCCACCGGTCAGGTCCTGGCCCATGAAGTCCAGCAGTGGAGCTCGACGAGCGAGTCTCTCGTTTGGGTGACGCTGCCCAAGGTGCCCGCGTCGCCGGCCGTCGCTGGCTTCTGGCTCTACTCGACCGCGACCGTCGCGCCACCGGCGAGCACGAACCCCTGGGGCGCACCATTCTCTGGCGTCTGGCACCTCGACGGCAGCATGGAGGACGCTCATGGTAGGAGGCCAGTGGATCATGGGAAACATCGGGGGCGCCTACGGGGTCGATGTGGGCGAGCAAGAGCACATCGTGCTCGAGAACGACATCGACGTCGTGGGCGGTGCCACCGCGGCCACGCTCTCGGCTTGGATCAACCCGACGACCATTCAACAGAAGGGCGTGATCGTTACCTTCGGCAAAGCTCAGCAGACCGAGCACGCGAGCTACCTCGACTTGAATGCCGAAAACGCGGCCCTGGTCGCTCACGTCGATCCCATGGCCGAAGGCGGAGGGTACGAGACCGTCAAATCGCCTAAAGGCCAGCTCCAAGCCGGCAAGTGGAGCTGGGCGGCGGTCGTGATCGATTTGACGGCGAAAACAGCTGCGTTCTACCTTGATGGCCAGCCTCTGGGCCCGGTCGTCACGGCGCCGTTCAACGCGGACCGTTTCTCGACCCTTCCGTCCAATCGCTCTGCCATTGGAACCGAAGAGGACGAGGCCTTCAACCACTACCACGGCGCAGTCGACGAAATCCGCATCGAGCGAGCGGCTCGCTCCGCGGCTTGGATGGTCGCCCAGTACCGGAGCATGACTGACCCGGCGTTCGCGCGTTGGGACGGCACGGGAGAGCGGATCCCGTAGCGCTAAGGCGTCGGTTAGGAGGCTGACTCACACGCTAGCCGGATGTTCTCGGCCGCAAACTAGACAAGGCCCGCGATGCCGCTTTCGACCAGCCCTTCGTTAGCGCCGAGGCGCGTGGGCGCGGCTCCCATGATCTGCGCAATCGAGAAGAGTATCTTGCTCAGATTCTCACCGGGCGCCCGAACATGGGTGCCACCCGTGAGGCTACCGCCGGCCGTGCCGCATAGCAGCACCGGCCATTCGTCCTTCGTGTGGGTCTTGCCCCAAGACGTGCACGAAGTAACGTAAAGTAACGAGTTGGTCCTGTCGCTTGAAGTAGCTGCACCGGACGGTCGCTCAGACAAAGCGCTCGATGGGACCCGTGCCGCGCTCCACCCCGAAGTTGTCGACCTTGTCGGTGTCGCCGTAGCGCTGGACGTCGCTGAAGCCCATGGCGTGACAGAGCGCCACCACGAGGCGATTGGCGTAGACTGGCGACGAGTAGTCGAGGAAGCGGCCAGTCTTGTAGGCGGCGGAGCCACCGAGGATCATGTAGGGCACGTTCCGGTGGGTGTGCTCGTTCGGCTCGCCGACTTCGCTGTTGGCGAAGATGGTCGTGGTGTCCAGTACCGACCCCTCGCCATCAGCCATTCCTTTCAGCTGCTGAGCGAAGTAGGCGAGGTGGCCCATGAAGAACGTGCTGGTTTCGCGAATGGCTTTGATCATCCCCTGGTCGTCGGGGGCGTTGTGAGTCACGCCGTGGTAGTTGTCCCCGATGTGGGGCGGCACTGGCTCGTCCGTACCTGGCCGAGACCACTGGATGTTGACGACGCGCGTGAAGTCGCAAGCGAGCGACGCCAGCGCGATATCCATTTGCAGCTTTCCGAGCATCGAAATGTTGTCATACGACAGCTTGTCAATCCGGCCGTTGGCATCGAGCACGGGAACCCGACAACCCTCACCCAGCATGACCGGGTTCTGGAGGCGCAGCTCCATGGCCCGAAGCCCGGCGAGGTGACGCTGCAGTTGGTCCTTGTCGTGGGCCGCGAGGACGGTACTTTCCAGCGTCTTGAGCTCGCTGGTGACGAGATCCAGAACGCTGCGTCGTTCGTTTCGGATGCGCTCGAGCGCCGGATCGGGTCCGCCGCCCGACGCTGGCGGCGCCGAGAAACCGGCGAACAGGCGGTCGAACGCAGCATAGGGACTACCCTCGCCTGGCACGCCTTTGTAATTGAGCTTGGAGTTGGCGTGGTATCCCGCGTTGTTGCCGCCATTGTTGCAGATATCGAATAGCAAGATCGGGAAAGCGGCCATGCCCTGCCAGCGCTCCGCGACGTACTGGTCGAGCGAGGTCCCCTTCGCGACCACTCCGGGATCGTTGTAGGCCGGGCCGTAGCCCACCAGGTCGTTCTCCGTGTAGCTACACGTAAAGCAGGGCATCGGATCGTGCGGCTCGTTCACGCCGCCGGAATGATCGATGTTCTTGAAGACGATCAGGTCGCCCTGCAGGCTCTGGAGCGGCGCGAGCACCTCGGACATCTGGAAGTCGCTTTCGCCGCCGGAGGGCCAGAAGGACTCGGGACGCGTGCCCAGCGGCCAGAACCACTGGACATAGCGCTTGATGCTGCCGGGGCCCGCGGCCTCGGCAATGGTGCTCAGCTGAGGCAAGAACGGCGCCAGCGCGGCCCCGACCGCAAACCTGGACAGGATCGACCTACGCGACCAGCGAGCCTTGTCATGAAAATGCATCGATGATTTCTCCGAGTATTTGAGGTCGGCTCACTCTGCTCGACGTTGCGAGAACGTGTAACTTTGGACCAGCGACAGGATCAGCTGTTGAAGGTCACCCCCGGCCGCATTGAACTGTTCTCTGACGTGTACGAGCGAGCAGGTATCGCGGTCCGAGATAGAGCGCGCCATGGCGAAGGTCGCCCATTGGCTGGTCATGCAGCCGGAAAGCTCGGGCGCTGCCAGCAGTTTGTCTGCCAGCTCAGCCACGCCCTTGAACGATCCAGCTACGCTCGTAGGTTCGCCCGCGAATTCTCCGGAGTCGTCGACCGGAAACTGCCCATCCGTCGTGCGATAGCGACCAACCGCGTCGTAAGCTTCGAACCCGAACCCAAGCGGATCGAGCAGCGTGTGGCACCCTGCGCAAGCGGGCTCGCTGCGGTGGGCTGCGAAGCGGTCTCGCGTGGAGAGACCTGGATCCGGGGAAGGAGGATTGATGTCGGCGTTGTCGGGCGGCGGTGGAAGGCTTTGGCAGAGCAGGTTGACGCGCACGAATTTGCCGCGACGGATGGGAGAAGACTGATCAGGGTGGGCGTTCGTTGCCATCACGGCAGGTAGCGTCAAGATTCCGGAACGATTCGGCAATTGCACCAGACCATTCGCCTCGGTTTCACTGAGGCCATATAGGGGCGCGAGCGCTGGCTCGAGCACCGAGAAGCTACCCTTAAGCAGCGATCGCAGCGTGTGATCGCCATCGAAAATGACCGAGGCCGCGAAGCGGCCAGCTTCTGCCTTCATGGCCGTAGCCAGCTGTGGGGTGAAGAACGGCGCTACCTCCGGGCTTTTCTTCAACTGCTCCGTCCGATCCAATCCCAGCAGGTGCGTGTGCAGGCGTTCGATGGTCACGCGCGCCGCAGGGGTGGCGAGCAGGCGCTGGGCGTGTGTCGCCAGACTCGCTTTAACCTCGCCCCGGGCGGCTGCCTGCATCAGCTCGCCATCGGGCGGCCCGCTGGTGATGAAATAGGCGAGCTTGGATGCCAGCTCGTGCTCGTTCAAGGCAACCACGCCGTCCTTCGCGGAAGCGGTGGGTTGTTCTAGGTGGTAGAGGAAGTGAGCAGACTGCAGGAAGGCGCTGATGACGAGACGAATGCCATCGGCCGAGCTACCCACGGCCACGCCTGCCGTAAAGAGGGCCGCGTACCTCGCGACCTCGTCCGTTGTCATCGGCCTTCGGTAGGCGTGCGCGCCGAAGGACCCGATGAACTGTGCGGCGCATGCCTCGTCGATGGCCGTGCCCTGGGCACAGGGCACGAGCTGCTGCAGGTTTTCGACGCTGGTCTTTGCGAGTGTCTCGGCCGCCGCCCGATACTTGTCGAGTTGAGCCTCGGGCACCGCGACACCCGCGTTCGTCGGGAAGAGACCAACTTGCGCGTCGGGCAAGAATTCTGTAGCGGGGGCGCTAGAGTTCTTCAGCAACGCCGCAATCGTGGCGTTGTACTCGTCCTTCGTCAGGCGCCGCAGCTCGCCGATACCGACGTCCGGAGCTACCCCGCGGCATTGCTCAGGGGTGGCGCTCACCACATCGACGTTCATGGGAGCAGCCGTGCCGCCCGCGCTCCCCCAGCCCGGGGCCGAATCGGCGGAGCCACCGGTGGCGGTAGCGGGCCTGGTGCCGCCCACTACTCCTTCGCAAGCCGAAGTCGCCAGCGCTAGAGAGAGTGTGGAGACGAGGAGCAGCGGCCGCAGCGCTGAGGTCGATTCGTTCATCTAGGTCCTTCCCGGGGGAGAGCAGAGCAATGCTCATGCCAAGCCCTTTTGTCGGCCGTGTCGCGCACCCACGGTGCAATGCTCTGCTATGGGCGGCCAAATCGGGACTGGTAGGCGCGACGATCGATTGTCCTGGCTCTACAAGAGACACACTAGAGGTGGTCATTGTATTGACCTGCTGCGCAGTGCTGTGACCAGCAGCGGGTTCGCTGCTGGTCTCCTCGGCTTTGCCGACGCCCCAATGGCCCGCACCTCCGCCCGCTGGCGCGCCCCCCACGCTACCGCTCTGCTTGTTGCCCCCCGCTCGTCCGCCGCAAGCACCCGCCGCCGCCAGAACAACCGCGACCAGCACCGCCCCCCAACGTTGCTTGACCTCCCGGCTTGCCCTCATCCCGTAGTCCTAGCCGAACGCGAACGCGGCTGCATCCGAGCGAGGCGGTCAGCGTCGCGCTACCTGGTACAGCCGATCTTCGTAGCCGAGGTAGATGGCCGTGTCGGTGGCATCCCACGCTTGCCATATAGAAGCAGGCATACTTAGCTCGTGTCTCAAAACCGGACCGCGGGCGACGATGTGCTGAGACATCGTGTCATCCAGGGTGCCCTCGCTGAGGTTGCTTTCCTGGATCTCCACGCCATTCTGGAACAACCCGTTCCAGGGGGCCGCGTCCACGACATAGCGCGCGCCGTCGACCCGCAGGCGGCTGATCCAGATCGAGAAAAGCATGGCGAGGCGTTCCAATGAGCCGCCGCTCTGAGAAAGCCGAGCGAAGTATAGAATCTCCCCAATGCCTGACGGGCCAGGTGTGCCCTCGATGCCATACAGGTAGCCGTCCGAGAGCGAAAGGTATGCCAAAAACCCCGTATTCGACGTCCACAGAGGGCTCGACGCGCCGCCCGAAAGCGCCAACGTCCTGATGCCCGCCTGGTCGTGGAGAAGCAGCTTAGAATCATCTGCAAGCAGCGTCCACAAGCTGCTCGCGGTCTGGAAAAACGCTTCCGGTGCCGTCGAAACGGCTTCTGGCAGTCGATAGATGACCCCGTCGTTCAGCCAATAGGCACTATCGGCAGCGACCACGAAGTAACGTCTGAACCAATCTCGCGTGTCTACTCGTGCGCCTACAGGATGCTCATGGTCCAGAGCCTCGGGCAGCGACTGCAGTAGCTCGAGCTCGGCGGTATCGAGCCCGATGCGCCAAAGCTCGAGCGAGCCCGGAGTCGAGAGCTCTGCGATGACGTAGGCGAAATTCTCCGACACGCGGAGGTGGGTCGGTCCCTTCAACCCGCCGCGGATTACCTCAGCCTCGCCACCCGCGACCGGCGTGGCTAGCAGCCGTCCGTCGTCGTTGTAGTTACCGAGCTGGTCGAAGCCACCGTACTCGACCCAGTAGACGCGCTCGTTCGCGGCCCAAACGGCGCGAATGTCGGGCGCTTCGGCGAGCAAGGTGCAGTCTGGGCAATCGAACTCGACGCCCCCGTCACCGCCGTGACCGCCCTCCCCTCCCAACGAAACCGGTGGCCTACCACCGGCGCCGCCCCTGCCACCGGCAGCGCCACCGACAGCGCGGCCGCCCTCATTCGCGCCCTGCATCGCCACGATGCTGCCGCCGTTCGCTGCAACGCCCCCGGCCGCCGCGTCGATGTCGCCGACATCGTTCAAGCCCGTGCCGGCGCAAGCGCCAGAGAGCACCAGCGCGCCTACCACCCCACACAAGATCGTGCCGTTCGTCTCTTTCATGATCGCTCCCATTCCGAACCCAAACTTGCGTTTCATCGTGGAGTTGGTTCCCCGGGGCCGCGTTTCTCATTTACCGACCCCGAAAACTCACCTACCGAGCGCAGCAGGCTGGGCCCGCCGCAGCGACGCTGCACCTGCGGAACCATGGGCGAAGCCGGGTAGCGGGCCGCGAACGCGCCCGCCACCTCTGGACGAGGCGCCACGCTGCAGATGGCCAGGGCGTCGAGCCCCTCGCGCTCGAGCGCCAGCGAACCCACGCGAAAGCGTTGGCGGTGCTCGTCCAGCCAAGGTCGAGCCAGATGCGCGCGGCCGCCATCGAGCTCCCGTTTGGCAGCTGCTATCAACCGAAGCTCTTCGTCGAGCGTCGGCAAGCTACTCGGCGCCTCCGGCGGCGCCACCGCGGCCCTCGCCACGTCGGTCGTCTGAGAGGGCTGCGAGCTCGCCGGCGTCAGGGCGCTCGCCGTGTCCGCCGTGTCGTGTGGCGGGCTGGGTGCCAGGTTCGGCGACGTGCCGCTCGGCAGCGCTGCCGGAGCCTGGTGCGCGACCGACGCCGGGACCGCCGGG
>JANNWK010000736.1:0-9974 GCA_031408355.1 Myxococcales bacterium | reverse complement strand
GTTCGACGCGGGCGAGTTGGTCTCCGCGATCCCAAGCGCCCGATCGGTTCTTTCTTGCTGCTCGGACCAAGCGGTGTAGGCAAGACAGAGCTTGCCAAGGCGCTGGCCGAGTTTCTTTTCGACGACGAAGCCTCGCTCACTCGACTGGACATGAGCGAGTTCATGGAGCGTCATATGGCGCAACGCCTGATCGGTGCCCCCCCGGGCTACGCTGACAGTGACCAGGGAGGGTTCCTGACGGAGGCGGTGCGGCGGCGACCCTACTCGGTGCTGCTGTTCGACGAGGTCGAGAAGGCGCACCAAGACGTGTTCAATCTGTTGCTGCAGGTTCTGGACGACGGTCGGCTCACCGATGGTCGCGGCCGGCTTGCCGACTTCTCGAACACCGTCGTGGTGATGACCAGCAACCTCGGCTCGGAACGCATCCTGGAGGCGGACCCCAAGCTGTTCGAGACGGAGGACGGCCGGCAGGCGCTACGTGACCTCATGTTCGAGCGTTTGGGCGAGTTCTTTCGCCCAGAGTTCTTGAACCGCTTGGACGAAGTGGTCGTGTTTCGCCCGCTCACGAAGATCGATCTTCGGCGCATCGTGGACATCCGCTTGGCGGAGCTCGGACGGCTGCTTGCGCCGCGCAAGCTGACGCTCGAGGTGTCGGAAGAAGCAAAACTACACTTGGTGGAACTCGGCTACGAGCCGGCGCTGGGGGCGCGTCCGCTCAAGCGAACGATTGTTAAGGAGCTCCAAGACCCGCTGGCGCACGCGCTGTTGTCGGCCAAGGCGGCGGAGGGCGGCACGATTCGAGTCGGCCTCGAAGCGGGAGCTATCTCGCTAGATATTCGGAGCTAGGCGGCTCTGCTCGGCCTGCCGTCGCAGGCTGAAGCGGCGGAGGCAGGTCTGGCCTTCGCCGCCTTGAAGGCAACGTAGCAGCTGATAGTCCCAGGGGACCGTCAGGCACTGGCTGGTGAGCTCCTCGGCTCGCCGCGCCAGCTCGGGACTCCTCGCAAGCTGGCTGGCACGCGTGCTAGCGGCAACCCCGACCGACACGAGCGCGATGGCTCGGCACTCGCTGGGCCCCGGGTGCTTGCGAGCGCAGCCCCCGAGACTGAGACTGAGACACAGCCCCGAAACGGCCAGGCCGGCCGCGCGCGCCACGAACCGGCCGCGCACGTTTGCCCAGCTCACTCTCCGCCGTGCGGATCGCCCATGCCGGGCGGCATGCCCATGCCGGGTGGGGCGTCGGGCTTCTTGTCCTTCTCGTCGGCCTTCTGGAACTTCTTGGTCTCGGCCGTGGCCCAATCGGCCGCCCAGCTGCTGATGCTCCAGAGTTCCGGACTGCCGCTCACGCTCACCCATCGGCTTGAGCCTTCGGCGCTCGCGCCGACCTTCACCTCGCGCTTGGCTCCATCCTTGAGCGTGAGCACTAGGGTGGCCACGGGCTTCTCGAGGCCGAGGTCCGCGACCGTCTTGCCCTGCTCGGCGAAACCGTCCGCGTTCAGCGTCTTGTAGGCGCGGACCAGGTCCTTGACCTTGCTCTCGTCGAAATCTTTGAGCGCCTCCAGCGTGCCCTTGGGCTTGGCGAACTTGCCCTTCCAGGCTTCGCCCTCCTTGGTGAACGAGAAGCTGCCGTGCTCGTTGTCGACGCTGGCGGCGGTCACGTCGCCTTCCTCGAACTTGAACAGGGATAGATCGCGCCAGCCTTTGACGTCCCTGGCGTACAGAAAGCTCGAGTAGCCTTTGACCGCGAGGACGCCGTCCTTGCCAGCGAGGCGGGTCATCTGGCCGCGCCCACCGTTGTCGCCGAAACGCGCATCCAGCACCACGCCGCTGCCCTTGCTGAAAACGGCGTGCAGCCCCTTGTCGTCGGACAAATTGTGCTTGGCGTAGCCGGTCGTCGCCGAATCGATCTGCTCGGTGACCTTCAGTGTCTTCAGATTGTCGAGCAGCGACTTCACATTGGCTTGGTTGGCCTTGGCCTGGACGGGCTTCACCAGCTTCCAATCTTCGCCGCTCTTTTGGAGTTCGACTTCGACCGCGGCGCCGCCGTCCTCGCCGGCCTTGTTGAGCACGATCTTGTCGATGGCCTTTACGTCCTCTTCCTTGAGCTCGAGCTTGGGTAGCAGGGCGGCCTGGCCACCCGGCGTGTAGCGGGCCAGGCTCTCGGCTTCTTTCTTGTTCTGCAGGTAAAGCACCCCGCCGAGCACGCCCAGCACACCCAGCGCCACGTACAACTTGGTCTCGGTCGTCATTGCCATAGTCTGTCTCTCACTAGAAATTTGGGTCTGCGAGCTTGCGTGCGCTCAAAGCTTCATCTGGCCACGCCTGGCCTGACGGCCACGCCAGCGAAGCACGCCAAACGCGCCGAACGCGATGGGCATGCCCAGAATGAGCCACCACTGAATGCTGGACTGCAGGTTCTTGCGCGCGGCGCGGTACTCCTCGTCCTTCTTCTTGATTTCGTTCTCGTCCTCGGTGGCTTTGAACTTCGGCTTGGCCACGCTCGTGTAAGTAAGATTGGCGTCGCCGATCAGCTTCGCGCTGGCCGCGATCAAGTCGGAGTCCCCCGACATCCAGTCGAGGGTGTTCTTGAGCGAGATGATGGTCGACGTTAGGTACTTCGCGTACGGCTGCGCGAACATCAGCAACTGGGGGTCACCGCCGACGGCGCCGAACATGGCGAACTGTCCGCCAAGCTCGGGACCGTTGCCGGCGTAGGCGAAGGGATTGGTGAGGAACAGGCTGGAAGACACGACCAGCACGCGCGAAGGCTGAGGCGCGCGTTCGAGTGCCGGTTTGACACCTTCCATAGGGCTGCCGGCGAAGGCACTCTTCAGCTTCCCGTCTGCGGCTGCCGCGATCACCCGCTGCTCTTGGGGAGCCTTGGGGCGCCATTGCTCGCGAAGCTTCATGTCTACGGTGTCGGACTTCTCGATGCTCGTGGCGGGGCTGGTCCGCGCAATGGCGGTCAGTTTCACATCAGCTGGCTGCTTGTCGCGCTTCAGGTCCAAGCTGGAAGGGAACGGGAAGATGACCTCTTCCATCCGGAAGAACCCAGCGAAGCTCGTGTCGAGCAGCTTGTCCTTCTCGTCCATGCGCGAGTCGTTGACGACGTGCGCGATACCCGGGTGACGGATCCAGGCCGGTGCCCCGCCCTGAGTCATCACCTGAACGCGGAACTGAGCTCCGTGATCGAACACGGCGTCCTTGTTCATATGGATGCCATAGCCGTCCAACAGCTTGTCCAGACCATGCGTGCTCAGGGTGGCACTCAGGCTGGCGTCATTCGGCTTCAGATTGACGGCCGAGGCGTAGACGACCAGGGACTTGCCGCCGAGCATCAGGAACTCGTCGATGCGGCGCAGCTCCTTCTCGGTGTAGTCCTTCTGGGGCTGCGTGATGATGATGCCAGCCAGGTCCTTGTCGATCTGGTTCTCGCCGTCCTTAAGATCAAGGTCTTCGATCTTGTAGAACGGGAAGGCCTGCTCGAGGATCCCCTTCAGGTTGGGCCCGGCACCGCCGCGACCCTGCTTGGGCACCAGGTTGGCGTCGCTCAGCTTGAGCTCATCCTTGCCCGTGACGACGCCGATGCGGTGCTTGATGTCGTCGGCTTTGTCGCGGATCTCCCGAATCTTGTTGGTGATCCAGAACTCCAGACCGTCGGACTGCTGGTAGGGAAGCTGCGGAATAACCGCCTTTTCGCTGCCATACTTGAACACGAGGCCCAGGTAACCCTGCGCGATCGCGGCTTGATCTTCGCTGGTAGCGCTCATCTCGCCGAAGGGCTGCTCCTGCAGACCCGCTTCTTTGGCCTGCTCGCGCAACTCGTCGGTCTTCGGTTCGATCAGCGTGAACTTGAACTTGCCCTTACCTTCGCGCTCGTACTCCTTGAGTAGATCGGTCAGGTCACGAACGAAGGTGTCGAGCTGCGGCAATCCGGTCTTCACGTAGGCGTCGACCTGAATCGGTGTCTTCAGGGTGCCAAGCAGGCGGCCGCTGCCCTTGCTCAACGTATAGCGTTCGCTCCGAGTGGTATCGAGGCGCGAATACGCCTTGAACGACAGCATGTTTGCCACCACCGCGATCGCGATGATCACGAGCACGTAAAGCCCGGTCTGGGTGGCGGCTTTGCGCTTTTGATCCTGGGTTGCCACGGCTCACGCCCACTTTCTGCGCTCGAGCGCACGGAAGGCCACGACCAGGCACAGGGCCGTGACCGTCAAGAAGAACACCACATCGCGCGTGTCGATCAGGCCTCGCGAGAAGCCAGTCAGGCGCGTTTCGAACGAAATGAACGTGGTCGCGGTCGCCAGCGTGCCGCCCGCCCAGCGCCCCAGCGGCCCTGAGAACCACAGGGAAACCAGCACAAACACGGTGATAAAGAACGCGATCGACTGACTCTCGGTCAAGGCGCTGATCAAGAGGCCAATAGCGATGGTCGCCGCGCTAAATAGGATGAGCCCAACGTAGCCTGCGTACACAGGTCCCATGTCGAGCGAACCCAGATTCCACGGCCACTTGAACATGGCCAGCGGGTAGATGGCGGTGCCGAGCACGAGCACGAGCACCATACCGAGCGCGCCCAAGTACTTGCCAATGATGACGTCGCTGTCGCGGACCGGCAGCGTTATCAGCATCTCCAGGGTGCCGCTGCGGCGCTCTTCGGCCACCAAGCGCATGGTGACGACTGGCACGACAAGAAACGAAAGTCCCATGGGAGCGAGTTCGAAGACTCTCCCGACGCTAGCGCGATCGACCTGCCAGAAGCCGTTGCCAACGAGGAAGAAGAACGCTCCGAGCACCAGAAAGCTCAGGCAGATGATCACATAGGCCAGGGGTGAGTCGAAGTACGAGCGGAACTCGCGCTTCGCGATGATCAACATGGGCGACATGGTTCAGCCCTTCCTTTGTGACGTCGAAGCGTCAGATTTCTTGTCGTCGTCGTCGTCGTCGTCATCGTCGTCATCGTCATCGTCGTTCTTGGCGACAGCCGCCGCGCTGCTCGCTTTGCCCTTGGCGACCGGAATGTCATCGTCGTCACCGTCGTCACCGTCGTCGTCGCGGTCGTCGTGCCAGTCGGTACCGCGGTCGAGTTTCTCGTCCCCGCGGGTCAGATCACGGAACACGGCATCCAGGCTCTGGGCGTCGCGCCGCAGCTCGAGCAGGGTCCAGCTCTTGGCGACAATGAGTCGGAAGATCTCGGCGCGGAGATCCGCGTCGCGCGGGCCGGAAAGCTCGAACTTGTGAGCGCTTTCATCGGTTGGCAACTCGCGTACCGAGCTGGCTCCAGCCACCTTGGCCAGGGCTTCCTCGACCTCCTTGGCCCCCGGGGGCTTAGAACCGGCTTCGCCGCGACGCTCGTCGATCGTCACCATGTAGCGAACGCGCCCTGTCTTAGCCCGAATCTCGTCCAAGGGACCGTCGGCGACGACGCGGCCCTTGCTCACGATGATGGCGCGAGCGCAGGCTTCCTCAACCTCGCTCAGGTTGTGGGTGGACAGCAGGATGGTGCGGTCCTTGCCGATCTCCTTGATGTACTTGAGGACCTCGGCCTTCTCGTTGGGATCGAGATCGCTGGTGGGCTCGTCCAAGATGAGAATCGGCGGGTCGTGAATCAACGCTTGCCCGAGGCCGACGCGTTGGCGGTAGCCGTGGGAGAGCGTGGCAATGTCCTTACCGAGCGACTGAGCCAGCCCGCAGACCTCAATCACCTTCTTCAGCCGGCTCTTGAACTTCGACTCGTCGAGTCCGCGAATTTCGGCGGCGAACCGGAGGTAGTCGTAGACGGTCATGTCCGCGTAGAGCGGCGCGCGCTGCGGCAGGTAGCCGAGGCTCCGGCGAACGGCGAGTGGGTCCTCGAAGACGTCGAAGCCGCGCACCTTCGCCGTCCCGCCGCTGGGCGAGATGAAGCAGGTCAGGATGCGCATGGTCGTCGACTTGCCGGCGCCGTTCGGACCAAGGAAGCCAACGACCTCCCCCTGGCGCACCTCGAAGTTGACCTTGTCTAGTGCTCGTACCGGGCCAAATCGCTTTGTGAGCCCAGTCGCCTCAATCATCACATCGGTAGCCATCAGGCCTCCAAGATCGTCCGCGAATTTCGCGGGTTTGCCCGAGCATTCTTTGGGTTGTCGTTGCTAGGGCGCGGCATCCTACCGATGGCTCGATCCGTGTCAACCGGTGGTCGAACTCAGCCGTGCCTTCCGCGCGTTGCCAGCCGTCGCCGCTAAAACCATGAGATCCGTCGCCTATTCCAAAAAAACGAGCTTGCGGCCGCATATCGGGGAAAAAAGCAGATGCCTCGGCGGGTCGGGAAAGTTGCCCCTTGTGTTCTCGAAGGAGGGCGTTATGGTTGAAATGGCACTTCGCCGCCGCGTTCCCCCGCGGTGGGCACCCTACCCCTCCCCACCCCCCTAACCCTAGCCCCTTGGGCGAGGTGCCACTAACTCCCACTGCTTGAGCCCAGCCGCTCGCGGTTGTCGCAGAAAGGCCGCCAGTCGGCCTTTCTGCTTTTTGGGGTCGCATCTCCTGCGGGACCGTGGCGGTCGGTACTCACTCGTGAGGGTAGAGGTCGGCTACTGGGCCGCTCCGGCGCCACCGACGCTCCGATCAGAACTTGTAACCCGTGACGAGAGTTTGGGCGAGCAGGCCCCAGCCGTCGATCGCTACAAACAGCAGTAGCTTGAACGGCAGGCTCACTTGGCTCGGATTCAGCATTTGCATTCCGAGCGCCAGAAGCACGTTGGCGACTACCAGGTCGATAACCAGAAACGGCAGGTAGATCGCGAACCCGAGCGCGAACGCTTCGAGCAGCTCGGTCACAACGAAGGCTGGCGCCACCACCGTCAAGTCACCGGGGAGCACCCGCTCGCGCTCTGCGGCAGGACGCGCCGCGCGAGCGATTTCATAAAACCTTCTTCGCTCTCGCTCCGACCCGTTCTTCGTGAGGAAACTAGTGATTGGCTCCTTGGCGGCGGCGCCAACGTTCAGGAGCCAGTCGGTCGTGCCAGCTTGCGCTGACGGTGAAAGGAGTGGGGTCAGGCGGTCACTCAAGCGCGTTCCCAGTGGAGCCATCGCGAGCAAAGTGAGCGCGCCCGCGAAGGCCATGACGACGGTGCTCGAGGGGACGTTCTGGGCGCCGATCGCGCCGCGCACGATTTGGAGGACGGTCGAAATCTTGACGAACGCCGTCAGCGTCATGAACGCGAAGGGCAACAGGGTGGCCAGGCCCAGCACGAGCATCAGCGTGGTGGGGCGAGCGAAGAGCTCGGAGGTCTCGGTCACGATTCACCTGCTGGCGTCTTCGAGTCCCGCTGCGCGAGGCCATCGCGCGGGCGGGACTCGTTGCTCCTGCCCAGCGCCTGCTTGAGGGCATCGCGGAAGCTTTTGTGCTCGACGGGTAGCGTCGGCGGGAGGGCCTCTCGCGGCATTTCTCCGAGCTTCTCGAGCGCGCCCTCCGAGGCTCCGAGCACGTAGACGGTCTCTCCGGCGCGCACCAAATAGACGGCACGTCGACCTTCAAGTGGTAGTCGAGCCAGCAATTCGAGAGGCCCCTGGGGCCTGCCGAGCCCGGCTCGCCGCAGCACCGTCAGCAGCACGACCGAAAGCGCGATCACCCCCACCAGGGTGACCAACGTCTCGAACACATACCGCGAGAGCGGTGTCATTGTGGGACGGAGGGTACACGCGGCCGTGTGTCGAGAACAGCCTTCGATGGTGGTCAGCTGGCCGCTTCCGTTTCGCTTACCGCCCTAGCGTCACCGTCCGTTTTCGGCTCTCTCGCTCAGGGAAAGAGCGTGACGAGGCGTTTGGCTTCGAGGCAATATGCACATTGCTGACGGGTGTCTGGCCCGTCCACCCATGGCCCCGGGTTGAGGGGCAGTCACCTGGAGACGCTATGACGGAGAAGAACAAGTACGCACCCAGCTTTAGTCTAGACGGCAAAGTAGCCCTGGTGACGGGCGCCAGCCGTGGCATCGGCTTTGGGCTGGCTCACGCGCTGGCTGAGGTCGGGGCCAAGGTCGCGGTCAGCGCGCGCGACGAAAAGGCTCTGGCCGAGCTAGCCGCGTCGATCCCGGGTTGCCTGGCTGTGCCGATGGACATGCGCAGCGTGGCCTCGATAGCGGAGGGCGTGGCGCGCGTCGAAAAGCACTTCGGGCGCCTGGATATCCTCGTCAATAACGCCGGTCTTGGTGCCAACCATCCCGCTCTCGACGTCACAGAGAAGGACTGGGACGAGATGATGGACGTGAACCTGAAGGGACTCTTCTTCTGCGCTCAGGCGGCCGCCAAGGGCATGGTCGCGCGTGGCTACGGACGCATCGTGAACATGAGCTCGCAGGCAAGCGTGGTCGGTATCGTCGATCACGCTGTCTATTGCGCGACCAAAGGCGGCGTGAATCAACTCACGCGAGTGATGGCACTCGAGTGGTCAAAATTCGGCGTTACCGTCAACGCGGTTGGCCCGACGTTCATCTACACGCCTGGCACCGCCGATCGGCTCGACAACCCCGCCTACCGTGAGAACGTGCTCCGGCGCATCCCTGCCAACAAGATCGGCGACATCTCGGACGTCGCTGGGGCGGTCATCTATCTCGCCTCCGACGCCGCCAAGCTCGTCAGTGGCTCGCTCGTGCTCGTCGACGGCGGCTGGACCGCTCAATAGCGCGGCGGCGCTGAAGCCGAGGGGGAGGCACGGTACGACCGACCTCCCGCTCGGCGAGCGTTTAGGTGGCTGGACTCTTGACGGTTGCGGGAGGGGGTTCGGCCGGCTTGGCCAGCCCAGCATCTCTGATTCGGCGTGCCGCCTGAACCATGTGCACGACCTGATCGAGAATGACCGCGGCCAGGATCACGGCACCCACGATGATCCACGTCCAGTTCGGGTTCAGTCGCCAGATGCGCCGGATGCCTTCGCCATCCGTGTGCTGCACCTGGAACATGTTGATGCCGTTGTCGATGACTCGCATCATCGACGAGCCGATGATGATACCGAGAATCGTCCCCTCGCCGCCGCGCAGCGAGCAGCCGCCGAGCACGGCCGCGGCGATGGCGTAAAGCTCGTACGCGACGCCGACCTGCTGCGACATTTGGCCGATATAGGCGGTGTAACAAACGCCCGCGACGCCCGCCGCACCCGCCGAGATCACGTAGGTGAGCGTTTCCACGCGCTTGACGTTGATGCCTGAGTACTCGGCCGCATCACGGTTTCCGCCGATAGCGTAAATGTAGCGGCCTAACACCGTGTAGTGCAGCACGTAAGAGCCCAACGCCGCGACGGCGAGGAAGATCATGAACGGGTAGGGGATCAGCGGATCTCCGCTGCCAGCGAATAGCCCACCGCTCGAGAGGTTGAGCAGCGGCGACTCACCCATACTGATCACGCCGCCGTCGACGATCGTCTGCGACACGCCTCGCAGCAGCAGCATGCCACCCAGGGTCACGATGAAAGGCTGCAACTTGAGCCGAGTGATCAATAGGCCTTGGATAAGTCCGACAAGCAGGGCCGCGCCAAGTGCAGCGCCGATCCCGACCCAAAGAGGGTAGGCGAGGCCGCCCGTCGCGGTCGACGAAAGGCGCGCGATGATCACGCCCGTCAGGCCGACCACGGAGCCAATCGAGAGGTCAATCCCGCCGGTGATGATCACGAAGGCGATCCCGATCGACAGCACTCCCAGCATCGAGATCTGGCGGGTCGTGTTGATGACGTTCGACGCGCCCAGGAAGTCCGAGTTCGACAGCCAAAGCGCAAAGCACATCAGCGCCAGCGCAACAAAAATTCCTAGCTCACGCCTCATGACGCCGCCACTTTGCCTTCTCCGGCCGCCTCTGGCTTGCCGGTCATCAGCCCTGCGATCGCGAGCTGCGTCAGCTCGTGCTGCTCGAGGACTCCCTTGAGCCTTCGTTCGTGCATGACGACCACGCGGTCACTCATGCCAATCGTTTCTTCCATGTCGGAGCTCACCATCAGGATGGTGATGCCC
>JANNWK010000735.1:0-1769 GCA_031408355.1 Myxococcales bacterium | reverse complement strand
ACCACCGCTTGCGCGGGAACCTCGACGTGTAGCGCGAGCAAGTGCACAACGCCTCCGACGGCCATCTATGAGACGACGGGCTGCGGCAGCCTCAATCTGGTCGCGCAGGCAGGCAAGCTTTACTGGCTGGACACCCTGGCCGGCTCCGTGCACAGCCTCGCTCTTTCGAGCCTCACACCCCTCAGCCTGGCGACTGGGCTCGGCGCTGCGGGGGCGTTCGCGGTCGACGCCGACAGTATTTACGTAGTCACGGGTAGCAGTCTCACGCGCGTTCCGAGTGCGGGTGGCGCGACGAAGGTCGTGGTCACGGAGGCCTTGCCCATCTTCGACGTCGCTGTGCAGGCCGGCAAGCTCTACTACGCCGTGGGTAGCGACGTAAAAAGCGTGTCGGCGGTCGCCGACGCTGGCAGTGGTACCGTCGTAGCTTCTGGTATCGACAAGGGCGAACCCCAGGGAGTGGCCGTGGCTGGCAACTTCGTGCTGTACGCCTCGAGTAGCGCGTACAACGTCGAGGCCGATCCGATAGACGGCGAAGGGCATCTCAAGCTAGGCGCTTCGCAGGGAGGTTTGATCTTTGGTCATGGCAGCGTGCGCACGGACGGGACCAGCGTGTTCTGGGCGCTCAACAACAGCGTTGAGCGGGCTGCCTTCGCTGGCGACGACATGGGTCAGAAGAACGCGGCCAGCGCCAAGGGGCAGATCACCGCCTACGCGATCAGCAGCACCACCGCCTACGTCGCCTCGGAGGGCAACCTCGAGAAGGCGGTCTTTGGCGAGCCAGCCGCGTGGATGGCTCGGGGTTTGGGCGAGGTGCGGTCGATCACTCTCGATGGCACCAGCGTCTACCTCTCGACCAACGACTGCAAGATCCTGAGAGCGACGCTCTAACCGCGTTTTCGTTCGCCAGCTCCCCACTCATCGGAATCCGACCCATGAATCCACGCCAAATTGTAGGCCGCTGCTTGCTTGGCTACGCCGCGTTATCCGTTGGTTGCAGCGCTCCGCCTGGCGAACCCGATGTCGCCGGTAGCTCTAATCAAGGCTCCGCTGCTGGCAGGATGGGACAGCAGGTTTCAGCCGGAAGCGCGGACCAGGTTGATGGTGTGGGAGGGCAGGCTGCGGCTGACACCAGCGCGGGTGGCACGGTCGCTGCCGGGGGCCTGTCGGCGGACGGCATGAGTAGCGCCGGAGCTGGTGCCGGCACGTCGCGCGTCCCGCTTGAAGTACCGCGGGGGATGAGCGCTGGCTGCGGAAAGGCCAATACCAACGACGAGCCTGGCCAGTACGAAGTACACGACCTCGAGGTCACCGGCGTCGATCCCTACTGGCTCAACGAACGAACACCGTTTCCAGAACAGGCGCCCTACACGTTTACCAAGCGTAGCTACGCGATTCGGCTGCCGGTCGGCTACGATCCGAATAAAGCCTATCCGCTGATCTTCCAGGGCGGTGGCTGCGGCAGCACGAACGGCAAGGGCGGGCACAGCGGCGGCGACAAGTTGCTTCCGGACAACGCGGCAGGTGAGGCCATTGCGGTCGGTCTCAGCTACGTGTACCCCCAGGGCGCGGGCGCGTGCTTCCAGGACGAGGGCGCAAATACTATGGAGCTGCCGTACTTCGACGCGGCCTACCAGGCGATCACTGAGAACTATTGCATCAACCGAGAGAAGGTCTTCATCGGTGGCTACAGCAGCGGTGCCTGGCTGGCGTACACCATCTCCTTCGCACGCGCCGGAGTCGTGCGTGGGATGGGCGCAGGCGCAGGCGGG
>JANNWK010000734.1:0-4592 GCA_031408355.1 Myxococcales bacterium | reverse complement strand
TTGAGGTACTCGTTGATGCCGAGCAGCGCGTAGGCCCAAGCTCGCGGGCTCGAAAAGCCCGAGAGCGGCGGCAAGGCGGCCTGAAACAGCTCGCCCGCTAGGCCTCTGCGGCTCGGTTCGGCGGAGCGACCGACGACCGCGCCGAGCGCCCAAACCGCGCGGCCGTGGCTGTCCTCCGAGCCGACGTCCTCGATCCAGCGCCGTGAGTACGACATGAAATTTCGAAAGCGCCGAGTCTGGCGGTTGAACGCGTACGCCACGAACGCCAGGTAGCGAGCCGCGGCTGCACGCAAAAGCCGAGGCCGCGCGGTACTGGTCTCTTCCAGCAGGGTCATGAGCAGCAGCGCCCGGGCGTTGTCATCGAGGCAATAGCCCTCTTCGTAGCGCGGCACGTCGAACGCCGCGTGTTGGAGTAGGCCGGTGTCGTCGGTCATGGCACGCAGATGAGCCAGGTTCACCTCGGGCAAGTCCGCGGGCGCGCTGAGCGGCCAAGCTGGCGGCACGCTCCGCCGTTGGCGTTGCCCTTCCAGCGCGCGCTCGAAGCTCTTGAGGTAGCTCTTCGCGACGACGGGCCAGGAGCTACCGAGCGCGTGCTCGGCCGCACGCCGGCCGATCGCCGCACGCTCGGTGGCGTCGCCGAGCAACTGGAGAGCAGCCGCCGCTATCGCCGCGGCGTCACGCACGGGCACGAGCTGCCCCCGGCCGTCCGCGAGCAGCTCGCGCGCGTGCCAGTAGGGCGTGGAGATCACGGCGCGACCGGCCGCCACCGCCCGCGCGAGAGTGCCCGACGTGCTCTGCTGCGGATTCAAATACGGAGTCACGTAGATGTCTGCGGCCGCCAAGAAGTCCGCCAGCTCCCCGTCTTCGACGAAGCGATCGTGAAAAACAACGCTGTCCTCGATCCGCAGGCGACGCACTCGGCTCTGCAGCTCGAGCCGATAGGCTTCACCGTGGCGTTCCTTGACGTGCGGGTGGGTGGCGCCAACCACGACGAACACCGCCTTGGGGTGCTGCTCGAGGATCCTTGGCATGGCCTCGAGCACATACTCGATGCCCTTGTCCGGCGAGAGCAAGCCGAACGTCAAGATCACGTCTTGCCCGGCGAACCCCAGCTGACTCTTGCCGCGTGCCCCCTGAGGCGCCAGCGGAATGCCATGCGGAATGATATCGATTTGCTCGGGGCTGACACCGTGCAGTTCGCGCAAGGTGCTTGCGCCGTGCTCGCTCATCGCCACCACGCGCTCGGAGAGCGCGATGACCTGGTCAAGCGTCGCACGCTGCAGCGACGAAGGCGTGGTCAAGATCGTGTGCAACGTCGTCACCACCGGCATGCGCAGCTCGCGCAGCAGGGTCAGCACGTGATTGCCGCACTTTCCCCCAAAGATTCCGTACTCATGCTGCAGGGAGACGACTTCCACTCCGCTGGCGTTCAGGTACTGAGCGGCGCGTCGGTAGGCGGCCAGCTCGTCTTCGGCTATCTCGAAGCGCACCCGCTCCGGGTAGGCGTGGCTCTGTCCAGCGTCGTTCATGGCAACGACCAGCGGGTCCATGTCGGGCGCAGCCAGCGCGACGGACTGGCTCAAGTCGCTGGTGAACGTGGCGATGCCGCATTGTCGCGGCAGGTGGTTACCCACGAACGCTAGCTTGCGAGGGGTGGTCGATGCGGTGGTGGCTTGACGATGCATAGTGGTTCTCCGTGCCTCGCGTCGTGCAACACCAGGCCCTCGGTCGCGCAAAATTCGCTACTCTGCCTCAACGCTGCGCGCTGACACGGCGCGAATTGCCTGGCTCAAGTTTTTGAACAGACGGGCCAGGCTCTGCATGACGTTCGCCTCGGAGTCTCCAAAGGCCCAGAAGGAGACCATCAGCTGCTCGCCGTCTTGCGCGTTGGCGGGCAGAGCCAGGAAGCGGACGGGGACCAACGTCGTGCCGATCATGCCCAACGCGAACTTCGGATCGAGCTGGTGGAGTTGATGATGCAGCGCCGTCGCAAGCCAGGACATCCGGGCCGTTCGGGTATTTATTGCGACGTCACGATAGAGCAGCATCACGCGACCCGAGCACTCGAGCGCGGCCTTAACCTCTGGTGTCTCGCTCACGTGCGGCCCGGTGAACGCGCAGTCATTCGACTCGAGCAGTGATTTGGGATGGTTAATGCGCTCGAGCAGCGCGTAGAACGCTTCGATCGCCGGGTAGCTTCGGAACGGCTCGAAGTCTTCCAGCGATGTACGGATGAGTTCAGGCGCGGCCGTGAAATCCAGATAGCGCGCCCGCGCGTCGAGCGTGCTGCCCTGCCAGGGATGGGAGCGCGGCTCGGCGAACGGGACTCCGGCGTACTCGTACGTCTTCATCAAGCCAAACGGAGAGCTAGGCTCTCGCTCCGGCAACCTTTCCCAGCCCATCGTGACGTGTTCATTCAGTCCTTGCTGGGGGTAAATCGCGAGAAACTCAGCGAATTTTCCCCAGGGAAACGTCGACTCGCGACCCGCGCGCAAAATGCGCGTTGGGCACGCCGCAGCGCCGATTGGGGTGAGGCTTTTACGCCACGAACGCTGCTGAGTCAAATCGGCTCGCCGTTGACGCGCTGCTCAAACACTGCGTGCGTTTTTGTTCGTCAGTCCAAGGCTGGCTTGACGTGCCCCGGCTTTCGACGAAACTGCGGACCGCTTGAGCCCGCTTATGGATGCCCCGGGTGCGATGGGGCGTGATGTCTACCTCGTGGATGGCTTCAACCTGCTGCACGCGGTGTTGCTCAAGGGCAAAGACCGCGCCACCTGGTGGTCTGCCGCGGAGCAAGAGCGCGTCGTGCGCTTGTGCGAGACCTTGGTCTCCGGCGGTGCGAGTTTCGGCTGCACCCCGCCTGCAGAGGTACGCTTGGTGTTCGATGCAGCCAGCGAGCGCTCTGAGCGCTTCAGCGGTCCGACCTCGCTCGCCGTTGCCTTCGCTCCCAGTGCTGACGACTACGTTGTCGCGGAGGTTCGGCGGCTCAAGGCGCTGGTGCCCTCACCTCGTGTGGTCGTCGTGAGCTCCGATCGGCAACTCCAAGACCGCTGCCGCAGCCTTGGCGCCGAGCGATTGTCGCCGCGCCTGTTCGCCACGACCGGCGTTGGCTTTCAGGTGGGCTAAGGGCGGACAGAAGTCGCGTCGCGAGTCGGGAAGTCTGCGGGAACAACCGGCATCTCTTTAGCGCCCGCCAACCATCTGAGCGCCCGATCGTGCACTGTCTCGAAGGCGGCGCAGCGCATTGACTCAGGGATCGGCTCATCCTTCCCCTGCCCGTACACGTGTCCGTAGTTGGAGTTGTACACGAGACCCTGTCCGTACTTTACCAACCACGAGATCGGGAAGTTCAACTTTTCTACCGGGTCGTAGCTATAGCTGAGTACCGTGACGTTCTCTGCGGGACCACGCATGAACTGGATGACCTCGATGGTGCGGGCCATGAATTCCCGCGGCAGTCCGGCGTAGATGGGGTGGTCACCGAGACGTTGAATGAGGGCGTCTCCTCGGTAATCGTGGCGAGTGTCAGCCCCACTGCCTGGCGGGATCGGCACGATCGTACCGTCTTCAGCGACCGTGAGGGCAGAGCCATAGTCTCGGCTCCGCCACGACAGGCCAATCATCTTATTGTATTCAACCCAGTCGTCGAAACCGTGGTTCGCGGCATGGTGCGTCAACAGGCGGCCGCCGTTGAACATGTATTGCTCGAACGCCAGCTGGGCTTCCTTGGGCCAGTTTCCCGTCGTCTGGATGTTGCTCGTGTTTTGAATCACTACGTCATACGCCTTAAAGTCTGGTTTCCATCTGCTCCACGCGGGGTCGTCTTCTTTGGGCACGCTGGACACCTCTACTGGGTCGAAAATCGGATCGCGCCCCAATACGGTCAGGTACCGCGCGGTAATTATCTCCCAGACATGATTGTTGAACCCGTCGACAATCAGAACGCGGATCTTGGTCTTGGCTGCCGCTGCGGCGCCGCCGGCACCGGCCATCGCTAGCGGCTCGGTACCCCCTCCGCCCATCATCCGCTCAGGCGCAGCGACGCCAGGACTACCCCCACCGCCGACGTTGCCGGGAGATGCGCTGGGTGAGCCGCCCGAACCGCCCGACGAGGGGGAAGGGCCTGATGGCGCAGAAGGAACGACGCTGCCGCTGCAAGCGCCAACCAGCAGGCTCAGGCTCAAGGCGATAGCGCTCCGCCCCGCAAGCTGCGCTCTCGTCATCACCTGTTGCCTAGTCCGACGCCGCCGGGCCACCGCTGCGGCCAGGCCTGCCAGCAGCCACGCCCACGATGAGCGCTGCGAATCAGGACGCGGAACGAGCGCGCAGGCACAACCCCCATCGCGGCCAGCGACGGGCATGTTCGCTCCAAGTTCAGCGTTGCCGCCCGGTTGTGATGCGGCGCCTCCGAAACCAGCAGAGCGCCCGCCAGCAGAGCCCCCTGAGCCACCCGTTGCGACGCCTCCGGGCTCTTGAAAGCAAAGCTCCTTGCCAGCGTTGGGATCGCCACTCTTGAGAAATCCGATCCAGGCGTTCAGCACGCTCATGCCAGCTTGGTCGACGAGCGCTTTTGCCAATGGCGGCATCACCAC
>JANNWK010000733.1:0-2520 GCA_031408355.1 Myxococcales bacterium | reverse complement strand
AAGCTCGTCTGAGCCTCCCAGTTGCCAGAAGCCTCCGCCCACGCTCTTGATCAGGTCGCGGTGGTCCTGCCCGCCAAATTTGCCGACTTCCGCAGTGTCAGCGTCGTAGTGCAGGGTCGCGGCGGGGGCGCCAAGATCGAGGATGCCGTCGACGATACGATCGGCCGCGCCGAGGAACGCCTCGATGTGGCCGGGCGTCGTGCTCTGCACGCTCGAGATGTGATCAAAGCCAAAGGCCGACGAGTCGACCGGCAGAGCCGCCGGGTCGAACGTCACGCCAAGCAGATCGCGGATGGTGTTGGCATACTCGGTCCGATTGAGGCGATGGAGGTCGGCCTGGTTCGAGACCACAGGGCCTGCGACAACAGGCCCTGTCCCTGCGCCATTGCCTGCGCCATTGCCTGCGCCTGCGCCCGCGCCGCCCACCCCTGAACCTGCGCCCACCGGAGCCGGCGCGCCGGTGGAGCACGCGGCGCCGAGGACCGCCAGCGCCAGGAGCTCACCCAGATTTCTTAGCTGCTTCATGACAGGATCCCTTCCAGCGGCTTGGTACCGTCGTCCCCAAAGGTTGCGTCCTGGATGTCGAAGGCGCGGAGTACGCTGAGGAACATATTGGCAACCGGCGTTTTCTCCGGGAATCTCAAGTGTTGCCCCTGGCGAACCGCACCCCCGGCGCTGCCGGCGAGCACGATGGGCAGCCGTTCGGTGCGGTGACCATCGGCGTTGCCAAACTCACTGGTAAAGTGAACGAGCGAGTTGTCGAGCAAGCTGCGGTCACCTTCCATGATGCCGTCAAGCTTCTGAAGGAAGCTTGAGAGATTCGAGACCGTGAGCTTGTTCACCTCGACCCCGGTCGTCTGGAAACCACCATGCACCTGGGCCTTGTGATGCTCGAGACCCAGCTGCACCAACTCCGACGACGAGTTGGCCCACATGAACGTGATGACGCGCGTCATGTCGCAGCTGAGCGCCAGCACCATGACCTCGTTCATCCAGCTCACCAGGGCCTGATGGTCGGAAACCGCGGAAGGGGCCGGCATCGTGCAGCCACCGCCCAGCTCCGGCATCGCCGAGCTGGCCTTCATTTCGACTTGGCGGAGCGCCGTCATGAACTCGTCCAACTTGGCCTTGTCAGCACCGCCCAACAGCTGTTGCACCTCGCGGCTGTCCTCCAGCACTGCATCGAGGATGCTCTTGCCCTGCGCTGTTCGGCGCAGCTTTTGTTCCGGGCTCAAACCGAGTCCGGAGCCGCCGAAGATCCGGTCAAAAGCCACGATGGGATCGCTCATCTTGTGCAGCGGGGTCTTCGGTCCCGCCCAAGAAATGGCCCGCTGGTGATCGCAGGTATAACCGTCGCAATCGCCAACTCCGGAGCCGCCTTCGGCGCCCAGTTGCAGCGAGTGAAAGCGCGTGGTCGTGCCGATCTGGTTGGCGATCAGCTGGTCGACGCTGATGCCGTTGTTCGGCTCGATCTCACCCGGCGAGGCCCTGACGCACGTGAGCACCGAGGCGGCGGCCGCCGGATGCGGGTCCTTCTCCCAGTTGTTGCCAGGTTCATTGTCACAGCTGCTGATCACCGAAACCTTGGAACGGACGGGCAGCAGCGGCTCGAGGATCGGACTGAGCACGAGATCGCCCTCGGTCTTGGGCGTGAACACGACCTCATACGCCCCGTTCGGCATGAAGTAGGAGACGAACCGCTTGGGGCTGAGCGCCTCGACCGCCTTGACCTCCCCCCGCGAGGGAAGCATCGCGTCCAGCAGGGGCAGACTGAGAGCAATGCCGCCGCCACGGAGCAAGGTTCGGCGGCTCAAGGGCTTCCTTGGGAGACTTCGGATTCGTGCCGTCATGCCGACCGGTATCGCAACAATGGTGCCAGTCCGTAACCCCGACCCAGGGGAGCTGGCCTCTGCTGAATCGAGGCCAATTTACCTGGTTCGAGCCAGCTCGTTCCGGAACGGCAGGACCACGCTGGAACGTCAAGAGACCGCAACTGGTACTCAGCCGTACCGGCGACTCAGGCCAATAGCTCCGGCAGAGGGCCCGTCGTGGGTACGACTTGCTTTGGACCGCCGAAGGTCTGCAACGGCGCGCCCATACCGCCGGCGATCGCCAAGAAGAGGTCAGCAATGGACTGGTTCCGGCCTGCGCCATTGGTGTGGTCGTGCGAGATCTTGCAGCCGTAGCGGAGGTAGCGTCCCCCCGTCTTGATCGCGCCGCCCCAGTCGCCCACGATGACCGCCGGGACGCGATAGTTCGCGGCGTGGTGGGTAAACACTGCCCCGGCGTCACTCTCCGCCGGCGCCATGCCAGAGTCGCACGTGTAGACGCTGACGAGCTTGTCGCCCAACGCTTGGTGCATCTTCGCGATGAGAGACATGTGAAAGGTTTGAATCATCCCGGCTTGCTGCGAATAGTCGTAGGAAAAGCTATGTCCGTCGAAGATCGGCAGGCCGGTGAGCGCCGAATACGCTGGCATGTCTTCGTGACCGCCGCCGGTTCCAATCGCCAAACCCGCGA
>JANNWK010000732.1:0-3945 GCA_031408355.1 Myxococcales bacterium | reverse complement strand
GGCGAGACCGCGCAGCTTCCCGGCTCGATCACGACGCCCGTGCCGCCGGTGCCGCCCGCGCCGCCGGTGCCGCCGGTTCCCGCGTGACCCGCAGAGCCGCCGACGCCGACTGTGCCCTCGCCGCCCGCGCTCTCACCACCTGCGCTCTCACCGCCCTCGCCCTGGGTCCCGTTGGCTCCGGCCTTGCCAGCCGTGCTGTTGACTCCGCCACCGCCAGGCGACGGCGAACCGGCCGTGCCCTTCGTCCCGCCCTTGGTCGTAGTGCCCCCAAAAGCGCTTCCGCCGCCGGTGCTCTTCGGGTCTGCTGGCTCAAGCGTGTCTATCGCGGTGGCGCAGGCAAACAAGCCGAGGCCCACCGAGACCAGGATCGCGTGGCGCTGAGCAGGCATGGTCGCGCGAGTATGGAATCGGTCTCAGGCTCTGTAAAGCTGCTTTCAGCTGGCGGGCGCGGAGCCAACGCTCGCAGCCGCTAGGCTACCTACATCGTTGCCAGCGTCTGTAGCCGCAGCAGAAAAGCCGGCCCGCCAAGGGCGGAAGACATAGCCGACGCTCGTCTTGCCGAGGTGTTAGGGGTAGAGGCCAATTGCCAAAGCTCCAGATACCGATCACTCGCTCCGAGGTGTGTCTGCTCCCGGATCCGAAGCGGGTGATCTCGAAGCCGTTCATGCCTGGGGGTGAGGTGGACGGTCGCTCTCGTGTGCAGCGTATCCTCGATCGCGTGCTTTCGTTGTCGGAGGCGACGGTGGCAGAGACACTGTCGGAAGCCTACGCGCGCTTCTCTTCGCGGCACGTCGACCTCACGAGCGTGCTGGAGCGGCGCTTCGACGATGTGGCCCACTACCTGGAGCGTCCGGGTGATCTTTCGCTGGAGCGACGCCGGCTGATCGGCGCCTACTTCACCCACGAGTATTCAATCGACGCCGCGGCGCTGAGCAACCCCTCGATCGTGCGCGCGCCGTACCAGGAGGGCGTGGCCGCCGGCTCCCTGCGGTTCATCATGAGCTTGCGTGCGATCGGCGAAGGGCACCTTTCGTCGATCCAGTTTCGCGCGGGAGTGATCGACGCGCAGGGACGGATCGCGCTTGAAGAAACCAGCAAATACGCTCGCACGGCGACGCACCGTCCCCCGATCTACGAGAAGGCGATGTTTCGCGCCAAGCTGAGCGAGCTCGATTCATACACGGAGACGGCCGAGCGCGTGCTCGACGCGCTGCCGGAGCATTTTAGCGCCGAACAACTCGAAACGTCGCGGCACGAGGTCGAGCTGGCTTCCGGCCATGATCAAGGTGTGCTGCAGGCCACACGAACCATTCACTGGCTGGCGTCTTCGAACTATGAGAGCACTTTTCACGCAGAATCCACGGTTTCGGAGCGCGTGATCTTTCCGGCGGGCCCCACCGAGAGCCAGGGCATGGAAGATGCGCGCTTCGTGCGCTTCACCTACGAAGACGGCAGCATCACATATTTTGCGACGTACACGGCGTACGACGGCTATCGCATCCTGCCGCAGCTGATAGAGACGCGAGATTTCATATCGTTCCGGGTCTCAACGCTCAACGGCGCCTCGGCCACCAACAAGGGCATCGCGCTCTTTCCACGCAAGGTGGGCGGCTCGTTCCTGGCGCTAGCGCGCCTCGACAACGAGAACAACCACCTGATCCGCTCGGACAACGTGCGCTTCTGGCACACCCGCGAAACCCTGCAGGTGCCGCAAGAACCGTGGGAGCTGGTCCAGCTCGGCAACGGCGGCTCCCCAATCGAAACCGAAGCGGGCTGGCTCGTGATCACTCACGGCGTGGGGGCAATGCGCAGGTACTGTTTGAGCGCGCTGCTGCTCGATCTGAACGATCCCGCGCGGGTGATCGGTCGCCTGCGCCAGCCGCTGCTGGAGCCTGCCGAAGACGAACGCAACGGCTATGTGCCGAACGTGGTGTATTCGTGCGGCGCTATCGCGCACGGCGGCCTGTTGGTGCTGCCGTACGGGTTCTCGGACGTCGGCGCTCGGATCGCAACGGTTCGGCTTGAGGACTTGCTCAGCGCGCTAGTTGCCCATACAGCGTGAGGTACTCGTCCACCATGCGCGCAGCGCCAAAGCGGCGTTCAGCGACCTGACGTATGACCTTGCGATCGAGAGCGACAGCGGGCTCCACCGCCAAAGCAGCCTCCGCGACGTCCTGCACCAGGTAGCCCGTGACGCCGTCATCGACGATCTCAGGCATCGAACCGAGCGGGAACGCGATTACCGGCGTACCGCAGGCCATCGCCTCGACAACCGAGAGCCCAAACGGCTCCGGAAATGCAATCGGATGCAGCAACGCGGCCGCAGCGCCCAACACCCGGGCGCGCTCTTCGGGACCCACTGAGCCGAGATAGCTGACGCGGTCGCCGTCAATGTGCGGCTGAACCTGCTCGCGAAAGTAGCGGTCGTCTTGCACGATGCCGCACAGCACCAGGCGACGTCCGGCGCGTCGCGCAATTTCGATGGCGCTGGCTGTCCCCTTGTCCGGATGGATGCGTCCAAAACAGACGAGCGCGTCACCGCAGGTGGGCGACAACGGCAGCGCCTGCAGATCGATGCCGTGATGGATGGTCGCGGCGTAGCGCAGCTCGGTCGCGCGATCGGCCTTGGAAATCGCTACAAAATGCGCGGTTTTTGCGCTCACATAGGCCGGCAAGATGCGCTTGCCCGAGAAGCCGTGAATCGTCGTCACGAGCGGCGCACGGCACGCATGAGCAAACGCGAGCGGCAGCCAATCGAGGTGACTGTGGACTAGGTCGAAGTCAGCGGAACGTTTGAATACGTGGGCCACGTGTAGTGCTTCCCAAACACGGCCGTCGAGCGAGGGATCTTCGGCGTACCCGGTCGGGCAAACGCCTTCCAGCCGCGCGCTGGTGAGCGAATCAAGCGTCGCAAACAACGTGACGTCGACTCCGCGTGCGACCAAGCCCTCGGCCAGCAAGCTCGTCACCTGCTCCCAGGGCCCGTAGTGCCTGGGCGGCGTTCGCCAAGCGACAGGCCCAAGCAGCGCCACCTTCACGACTTGGACGCTCTGGCCAGGACCGCGACGTCTTGGCCGCGCAGCTCCTGCAGCGCGAGCAAGAACGAAAGCGTCGACTCGGCGCCCTGGTTCTCGTTGCAGCGGTCCTGGTGGAGACCGTCGCGACAGCCTCCCGTCGAGTCGTCGTAGAGCGGCAAGCCCAGGTGATTCTGGCCCAGGAACCAGTCGAACGCCCGGCGGCCATCCTGAGCCCAACGTGCGTCGCCACTGACGCGTAGCGCGTCCACGCACGCCGACACCATGCCGCCTGCTTCGACTGGCTGCTGATCGAACTCGGCCTTGATCGAGCCTCGCTGATGAAATCCGTTCGAGCCGATGGGTGCGAAATAGCCTTGGCTCGAGACCTGGGCTTCGGAGAGCCAGCCCAGCGTTCGTAGACCGAGGTCAGTGACTTCCGCGGAACCCATGGCTTCACCGGACACTATCAACGCCTGAGGTAGTCGTGAATTGGAGTAGGTGAGTGATACTTCGAACCACGGCCAGTCGTTCGAAGCGTGCAGCCGATGCAGGCCGCACAGCTTGTCGACCAATATCTGTCGCAGCGACTCGGCACCGCTATCGCCTCGAAAAGCCTTGAGGTACTCGTTGATGCCGAGCAGCGCGTAGGCCCAAGCTCGCGGGCTCGAAAAGCCCGAGAGCGGCGGCAACGCGGCCTGAAACAGCTCGCGTGCCAGGCCTCTGCGGCTCGGCTCGGCGGAGCGACCAACGACCGCGCCGAGCGCCCAAACCGCGCGACCGTGGCTGTCCTCCGAGCCAACGTCCTCGACCCAGCGTCGTGAGTACGACATGAAATTTCGAAACCGCTGGGTGTGGCGGTTGAAAGCGTACGCCACGAACGCCAGGTAGCGAGCCGCGGCTGCACGCGAAAGACGAGGGCGCGCGGTAC
>JANNWK010000731.1:0-2113 GCA_031408355.1 Myxococcales bacterium | reverse complement strand
TGCTGGTCGAAGGCCTCAGCAACCCGTTTGACCGCGGCCTACATGGTAATGGGTTCGCTGCACTCTCGGTCACCAACGCTGGCAACGAAGAGGTGGCGGGCGGGCTGTCGTTCGACCGCTACATGGCCCAGCAGCTAGGCGCCCAAAGTCGCTTCGACTCGATCAACCTGGCCACGGCCTTCAAGGACAGCGAGCCGTGTCACCGGAGCGCCGACGGAGCCGCTCAGCCATTTCCCGCTGAGAAGAGCCCGCTAGCGGCTTACAGTCGGCTCTTTGCCCAACTGGAGGACGCTGGCACCGACGTCGCCAAGGCGAGGCTTGCGCGCAATCAGAGCCTGCTGGATTTCGTACGCGGGGACATTGGGCTCTTGAAGGGCTCGCTCGGCAGCTTCGAGCGACAGAAGCTCGATCAATACACCGACTCGATTCGCGACCTGGAGCAGCGGCTGATGGCCGAGCAGGGCCTCGTCCCGACTTGTATGAAGGGCGCCCCGCCGCTCGTGGGCGACGCTGGCAGCGACGCGGGTGAGCGCATGCTGGTGAGCGACGACCTGCTGGACGCGCAGCTCAGCATCGGCTTCAACGCGCTTTTGTGCGGACTGACGCGCGTTGCCACGATCAATTTTGGCACGTCGTCGGGAGGACTTTCCCACTACGGCTTTCAACAGCTCACGAACAGCGAATCGCACCACAAGTACTGTCACGATCAGAATGCCGCGGCCCTGCTTGAACTCGACCAATACATCTACCCGAAAATCGCCGCATTTTGGGCGAAGCTGAAGGCCGTGCCGGAAGGCAACGGGACGATGGCGGACCACACGTTGGCGCTCGTGGTCAACGACGGCGGAGGAAAACACCACGATGGTTGGAACGATATCCCGTTCATTCTGCTCGGCAGCTTGGGAGGCAAGCTCAAGAGTGGGCGTCTGATCACCGTCGAAGGCAGCGAGGCGCCCTATGAGGCCTACGAGGGTCACCGCGTCAGCAGCGATCTGTACGTGGCGATCGCCAACGCCTTCGGAGTCGAGACCAGCAGCTTTGGTGACCCGAGCGTCTGCAAGGGCGCGCTGACCGAGATTCTGGCCTAGGGGGCCCGGGCTCAGGGCGCGCTGACGGGCTTGCTGCGGGCTGACTCGAGGTTGGAGAAGTTGACGGTGCTGATTTCGTAGCTGGGGCTCGGCCCCGGCGTGCCGTCGACGTAGCTCATCTGGGGCTTGGGCGGTTCTGGCTCGTCGCCGAAGTTGCCTTGCTGGAACGGACTGCCCACCTCGTCGAGCTTTGTGCCATTCCGGTAGACGACGAAGCGCTGGATGCCGCTCTCCAGATCTGCGTCCGCTGCCCAGGACAAGCGCACGGCGGCGACCTCGCGGGTGGCGCTGAGCGAGTGGGGCGCAAGTGGCGCGCTGGTGTCTGTGACCTGACCCGTCTTTGAGAACTCGGCCCACTTGCTGGCCACCGACTCGTTGGGTAGCCAGGCGGCGGTGGCTTTGTCGCCCGGGTAGGCGGCGTAAGTCGCCACCTCGAAAGTCGCGACGTCGCCGAGCCAGCCGCTGTCTTGCGCGACCATTTTTAGGGGATCGCTCGGCACGTTGGGCAAGCGCAAGCGGATGCAGGCGTCCAAGTACGGAATCGCCAGCAATCTGCCCAGGCGAATGTCGTGCGTGGCTTCCGGGTCAATCGAGAGCCCCACCAGGGCGTTCGCGCCTCGCTCGCGCGAGAAAGCTGTGACTGTGCTCGTGTAGGCGCCGCCAAACTGCCCGTGACCCTCTTCGTGCGCCCCCGCGGACAACAAGAGTGGCACCGCGCGGGCCGCTTCCGGCAGCTGGCCCCCGGCGCCGCTCCGGGGGATGGCGGCAATCACGCGCTCTGGGTAGTCACGCGCCACCGCGTAGGCCCAGTTGCCGCCACCGGAGTGGCCCCAAATTGCCCAGGGAACCGTGACCAGCTCGGGATGGGCGGCGTCGCCTGCAAACTGGGCCAGCGCTCGCTGCATCGCCTGGACCGAGCCGCTGTTCAGATTGGCCCAGTTGGCGCAGTTGCCGGCATCGTCGTAGTGGGTTCCGAGCAGAGCGAACGACCATTTGTTGGCCAGCACCTGCCACTGTAAATCGTG
>JANNWK010000730.1:0-4141 GCA_031408355.1 Myxococcales bacterium | reverse complement strand
GGTGCAGGTTTTCTGTACTAAAATTTCGCGCGCCAACTCTCGTCGCGCACCGGCGCCCCAAACGCGTTCTACACCGGGGGCCAGGTTGTTTCCTGGGGCGCGCCCGCGGACTTCCCGTCCGCGCAGCTGGATCAAATCGTCAGCGACTTTCCCACGCTGGATCAGGACGAGGAGTATCAGGCCAAGGGGCGCAGCAAGGTCCGCGTGATCGCTGGCATGGTCGGGGTGCAGTACTCGAAGCTGCCCGGTGAGGCCTGGCGGCTCGGTGCCGGGTACGCTGTGGCTCGTGAGCCCAAGGTGGTGAAGGGGCCGCTCGGGTTCTCCGACAAGGCAGACGATCAGGACAAGGCCAGCGCCAACATCGCGCTCGCGGTGGGTGTCGCCGTGGCGGCGGCATTGATCGGCATCGTTTTTACGCTGCTCGAGCACACCCGCCCGATTCATAATTTCCGCCTCGAAGTGCAACGCCTGGCGAAGGGCGAGCTGGATCAGCTCCAGCCCAGCCGGTTCCGCGGCGTATTCCGCAAGATCGCGTCGGATCTGAACGACGGCGTGGATCAGATCCTCGCCAAGGGTGGCGGGCCGCGGCGAGGACCTGCGGATCTCAAAGAGGTGCTCGGTGATCTGCCGGCCGAACCGCAGATGAGCGCGTTCAGCTTTCCGGGCGAAAACCTGCCCGCGCAGCCGACCGGCCCGGCCGCGCACTCGTCGCCGGGTTCGAGCCCGCGCGCGCTGCCGACGGCGCCGAGCAATCCGCGCTTGCCAAGGCCTCCGGGCGCTCGCCCGGCGGCGAACCTGGATTCGACGATGGAGGCCCAGCCGGAGACTTCAGACTTGGGCGGTGGCGGCGCTACCGACCCTACTGAATGGGCGGCCGTGTACCGGGAGTTCGTCCAGTTGAAGCAGCAGTGCGGAGAGAACACCGACGGCTTCACCTACGAGAAATTCGAGACGACGCTCACCAAGAACCGCGACACCCTGATGAATCGCCATGGAGCCAAGCGGGTAAAGTTCAGCGTGTACGTCAAGGACGGCAAGGCGGCTCTGAAGGCCAGCCCGCTCAAGGACTAGGCCCTGCGGCGCGCCGATTGAGCTGATTCGGGGGGTGATCTAGCGCAGGCAGGATTGACGCTCCTGGCTGGCTCTGCCAGGAAAGGACGCCTCGATGTCTAATCCCCGCCTGCACAAAGTCCTCATTATTGGCTCTGGCCCGGCTGGCCTCACGGCCGCAATTTATGCGGCGCGAGCCAACCTGAAGCCGCTCTGTGTCGAGGGCTTCAACGCGGGCGGCCTGATCGCTGGCGGGCAGCTCATGTTCACGAGCGAGGTCGAGAACTATCCAGGTTTTCCGGCGGCCGTGAGCGGCCAAGACCTGATGCTGCGCTTTCGCCAGCAGGCGGAGCACCAGGGCACGGAGCTGATTACGGCGGACGTTCAGAAGGTCGATTTCTCAGAGCGGCCGTTCAAGGTCTGGGTGGGTGAGGATGAGAATGTCCTGCACCTGGCCGAGACGATCGTGATCGCCACCGGCGCACGTGCCAACTACTTGGGGCTACCCAGTGAGCATGAGCTGAAGAACAAGGGAGTCAGCGCGTGTGCCGTGTGCGACGGCGCGCTCTTTCGCGATGAGGACGTGGCGGTCGTGGGTGGCGGTGACACGGCGATGGAGGAGGCGAGCTACCTCGCGGGTCTCTGCAAGAGCGTCACGCTGCTGCACCGTCGTGATGACTTCCGCGCCTCCAAGACCATGGAGAAGCGCGTGATGGAGAACCCAAAAATCCGCGTGTTGCGCTCGCACGTCGTCACGGAGGTGCTCGACGTGGCACAGGACAGGGTGACGGGCCTCCGGATCGAAGACTTGAAATCGGGCGCCAAGACCACGCTCGACGTTGGCGCGCTGTTTGTCGCAATTGGTCACACCCCGATGACCGATCTCTTCAAAGGTCAGCTGGACATGCACCCAAACGGCTACCTGAAGGTCGAGCCCGGTACGACCCGAACCAATATTGCAGGGGTGTTCGCGGCGGGCGACGTGGCGGATTTTAGCTATCGCCAAGCCGTTACGGCGGCGGGGACCGGCTGCATGGCGGCGCTCGACGCCGAGCGCTTCCTCGGCGCTCAACACTGAGCCATGGAGAGTGAGCTCGACCCGCTTGCCGAGCTCCGCTTCCTGACTGAGGCGCTGCTCGCACACGCCGAACAGCAACGCGCTGCCGGCGCCACCGGCCTGCCGCCGTCGAGCGTCGTCGATTCAACGGAGGTCCACGCGCTTCACGCTACGCCGGAGCCTGCAGCGTCACCGGTCCAGCCTCGCCGCCCGGCCCAAGCTCTGCCGGCGGCGCAGCAAGCCCCGCCCGCGCCGACGCCGGGCGTTTCGGTCGAACCCGCGTCCGCGGAGGCGCGGGTCGCTCGCCTCCACGTCTTGGCCGGCGAGGTCGCCGCCTGCAGGCGCTGCGCCTTGCACGCTGCGCGCACCCAAACGGTGTTCTCCCGTGGCAACGGCAGCTCCGGCCTGTGCTTTGTGGGCGAGGGACCCGGCGCAGACGAGGACCAGCAGGGCCTGCCGTTCGTGGGGGCCGCGGGTCAACTCCTGGACAAGATGATCGCTGCGATGGGGATCGATCGCGAAGACGTCTACGTGTGCAACATCGTCAAGTGTCGGCCGCCAGAGAACCGCGCGCCCGAGCCCGAAGAGCTAGCGGCGTGCATGCCGTACCTGTCGGAGCAGTTGGGGCTCATTGAGCCTCAGGTCATCGTCGCTCTCGGCAAAACCGCCGTCCAAGGCCTATTCGGCAGCGTCGAGTCCATCACCAAGATCCGCGGGCGCTGGCGGCTCTATCAAGGTCGCATCGCCGTCATGCCGACGTTTCACCCCGCCTACCTGCTGCGCAGCCCCGGCGCCAAGCGGGACGTCTGGAACGACCTTCAAGCCGTGCTGAAGCAGCTGGGACGCACGCCTCCGGCTCGGCCGTGAGGCGACGGCGCGGCGCGGCTCTCGTCGCTTTGGCTAGCTTGGCGCTGTGGCCGCTCGTGCCGCTCGGGGCGACGCTGCTACCGATGCTGCAGCCGCTCGAGCGTGCGTTGGCGGTTTGGTTCGAGCTCAGCTGTCATCGGGATCCCGCCCGCACTCCGGTACTGCTTGGCGTTCCGTTCGCCGTCTGTGCACGCTGCTCGGGCATCTACTTGGGACTTGGCCTGGGTGCCGCGTTGCGCTGGCCGGCTCTTTCCGCCAAGGCCACGCGCGTGTGGCTCGCGCTGGCCGTCCTGCTCATGCTCGGCGACGTGGCGTTCGAGCACGAGGGCTGGCACGGCGCGCTCATGGTCCCGCGCCTCGTCACCGGCCTGCTGCTAGCCTACCCGGTGGGCGCGCGACTTGGCTTCGCTCTCCTGCCGGCCGGCTCGGGCGGCAAGAGCGCTCAGAGCCCGTAGACCAAGCCGAGCGACGGCTCCAAGACCGGCCCAACCGAGCCGAGCATGTACATGCCGTTCACGTTCACCTGCACGCCTATTTGCTCCTTGAACGCGTAGACGATGCCCAGGCCGCCGGCAACGAAGCCCTGTCCCAGCTTCTTCCAGGCGTCGAGCTTGACCTGCTTGTCCTCGGGCGGATCGGTCATGGCGTTGCCGCAAGCGGTCTCGTCTGGCTGCCCTGCGCAGTCAAAAACCGCGACCGGTACCTTGGCGTCGACCTGCGCCAGCCCGCCGCCGAGGAACACGTACGGCCTCAAGCCTTTCTTGCCCAACGCGCCCCGCCCGAACCAGTAGCTGGCGCGTAGCTCAGCATGGAACGGCAGAAAGGCCTTCTTGGTATCGTCGGCCGTGTCCGTTGTTCCCTTGCCATCGATGGCTGGGGGCCCGCCGAGCAGCGCGTAGCCGGCCCGGATCCCCAGCATGACATTGGGCGTGAAGGCGCGGTCGTAGCTCAACATGATCCGGTGCGTGGCGATGGCCGTCCCGGTGGCGATGCCGGTGCCGGGGTAGGGCGGGCCCTGATAGGGCTGACTGCTGCTGCCCGTGGCGTAGCACTCGTAGCCGCCACCCTGGCCGCACACGTTGGTGCCGCCGATCACAGCGACGTCGAGCCCGTAGTGGAGGCCCAGCCAGTTCTTCTTGTATGGACCCGTGGCCGTCGGCTCCTCAC
>JANNWK010000729.1:0-7041 GCA_031408355.1 Myxococcales bacterium | reverse complement strand
GCGTAGCGCTCGAAATAGGCGACGCCGTTTCGGTAAACGACCACCTTGCCAAGCGGCGCGTTGCTCTCCACGGGGCGCGGCAAGCTGGTGGCGCAGCCTGCGAGACCAAGCGCCAGCGGGAGAAGGAGAAGGGCGGGCCCGAGCAAATTCTTTCGCATAAATCGTCCTTGAGAGAAGCAACGGGCGAGTTTGCCCTCCCTTACAGGACGTCTGGCGATGGCGAAGGATCTCGGCGGCCGAGTCGTAGAGCCGGTATCGAAGCAGGTGAGGAGTCCGTCGTTCGACGCGACGAGGAGCTCGAAGCTACCATTGCCGGATGACGCGGGCGCGTCATCCGAGGACGAGCATGCCCACGACACCAACTCCTGCCCGGAGTCGCCGAGGGCCGCTGAGCGCGACCCCTGCACGCGGACTCTCGAAAACGGGCCGACTTGACCAGGAGATCATCGCAGCCTATGCTTTGGCATATGCCAAGCGAGGATTCAACCCATAGCCGGCACGTGAAGCTCTTTATGAATGGGCGCAACCAGGCTGTTCGAATTCCCCGAGAATTCGAGCTTCCCGGAAACGACGCCGTGATGCGGAAGGAAGGCGGACGGCTGATCATCGAGCCCTCCCCGCGAAGGTCGTTGCTGGCAGTACTCGAAGCGCTTGAGCCACTGCACGAGGACTTCCCCGAGATATCCGACATGCCAGCTGACGATATCGACCTTTAGATGCGCTACCTACTCGACACTACCATCGTTTCCGAACTTGTACGCAACCCGCAAGGTCGTGTTGCGCAGCGGGTGCGTGAGGTTGGGGAGAAGAACGTGCACACGAGCCTCATCGTCGCGTCCGAACTCCGCTATGGCGCTGCCAAGAAAGGGTCGCCTCGCCTAAGCGCCCAGCTTGAGATCGTATTGAGGGCGCTGGACGTCTTGCCGCTTGAGAGTCCAGCCGATGTGGTCTACGGCCACCTCCGCGCCGACCTTGAACGAGCAGGGAAGATCATCGGGGGCAATGATCTGTTCATTGCGGCACACGCTATCTCCCAGGGAGACGTCCTTGTCACTGGCAATGAACGCGAGTTCTCTCGCATCGACGAACTCTTGATCGAAAACTGGCTAGCCTGATGATGCAAGCATTATCCGCTCGCCACGAACTGTCCTTCGACCGCCCGCGTTGGTTGCGGCGTCCTTCGTTGAATCCACGAATCATAGTCAAATTCTCCCGGCGCGGGCTTTGGGGTTGTGACTCCACGTCTTTAAGTGTCACGGTCTGGCGGCGGCTTCGAAGATTCGGGCGAGGCCTTCGGTGAGTTCGTCGTCGGAGTAGAGCAAGGGATCGCCGACGCTCTCGACCATGCCTTTCATCGTCACAATGCCGATCGCCGCCGCGCCTGCCAGAAACGCCATCAAGCGGGGCTCAACCTGCGCGCGTGGCCGTCCCTTCTTCCGGTCGTCGGTGAGCATCTTCGCGGTGCCGGCGTAGGCGAGTTCATTGAGCGGACGCAGCCTCTCGAAGCCGTGGGAAGGGACGTTCACGCTTCCTGGTTTCGCGACCTGAGCGTGCAAGAACGTGAGACGGAAGTCGTCGAGGCGAGTTGCGAAGCAGCGCACGGTTTCGCGGACAATGGCAGCGAGCGCCTCACCGCCGTCGTTCGCCTCCGCCACCGCGTCGTGGATCGCGCGCGCCTGCATCTCCGCGTTCTTGAACATGATCTCAAACAGCAAAGCGTCCTTCGACGGGTAGTAGTAGTAGAGTGCCGCCTTGGTGAGGCCGACCTCCTTGGCCACTGCGTGAAGGGTTGTTGCGGCGATCCCGTTGCGCAGCAGCACACGCCGCGCGGCATCGACGATCTCGTCACGCGAGCGCTCGCGTCGCCGTTCACGCCTTGCGATTCGGGGCGGCACCTCCGTGGGTTCCACCACCTTGCGTCGGCTTTTTGTTTTCGGCTTGTCCGCTTTCGTCGTGGGCCTGTGCGCTTTCACACGAGAAACCTACCGCAAAATATACCATGGGTGCGTAAATTCGACCGTTGGTCAGTTTTACGTGTTACGAGTGTCCGGACTGGAGAACCCGATGGACCAACTGAGCCTACAAAACCCGTTGTTCGCCACCTACGTCGTCGCAGCGACGATCATGATCCTCAAAGCCGTCAGCATGTCGTGGCTGACCGTCGTTCGCATGATGCAGGTCAAAGGCGGCTTCCGCTCGCCCGAGGATCTCAAGAAGACACCGCTCAACCCCGAGCCCGATCCGCAACAGCTGCTCCCCAACGAGGCGGTCGATCGGGTACGACGCATCCACCTCAACGACCTGGAGAACATTCCGTTCTTCCTCGTGTCGGGCTTCTTGTTCGTGCTCACGCAGCCGTCCCTGCCGCTGGCTCAAGCGTTGCTCTACGGCTACGTGGGGACGCGCCTCTTGCACTTCCTCGCGTACTTCACCGGCCGCACCCACGACACACGCGCCGCGCTCTGGACCCCCGGTTCCGTCATCATCATCTACATGACCGGCCGCACACTGTTCGTCGCGTTGGGCGTGTAGGAGTCGATAGTTGCTCCGGAATGTTCGGAGTCGCGGTCCGGAAAGCTGCTGCTCTTGAGTAGCGAGTCCGTCTGGGCAACACTTCATCCAACCAGAATGGTTCGGCACCTCAGCTTCGCCCTCGCCCTCGCCCTCGCCCTCGTCGCATGCGGACGGACGCGACGGGATCCGCCCGGCAATGATGACGGCGTGCTGGCAGGGCGCGCCGGAGTAGGACGCGATGTTGACGTGGGTAGCAGTGGCGATCGCGGGGTCGCTGCTGGTGGCGAGCGAGGCTCGGCAGGTGGCACCTCGGCTGGATCAGAGGGCATCGTCGCCGCGGTCGGAGGAGCGGGAGCCGGGAACGAGAGCTTGCCAGACGCGGCAGGCGCCACAGGAGTGGATGGCGGTGTCAGCGTGCAAACGTGGGATCCGCGTGTGCCCCCGGAGGTCCTTCCGCTGGAGGGCGACGGAGCTCTCACGGGGATATGGTACGGCCCCGTGGGGCTGTCGGCGCCTGGCTTTTACGGACCTCCGCTCGATCACCTGACCTTGGCTCTGGACGACAGCGGACTCCGCTCATTGGCATTTCAGAAATTTTCTCGCACTTTGAGCGTGACAGCTGGCGAGGTCACGACGCCTGCGCTGGACAATGGTCTTCACTATCCGGTCGAGGTGGATTCCGTGAGCGCGACCGAATTCGAGCTCCGCTACACAGCGGGCGTTCCTGCTGAGGGCGCGGGCTACGTGGAGTCCGTGCAGGGAGAGCTGCGCGACGGGGAGCTGGCCGTCACCTACTTCGTCCGTGGCCAACTCGACACCCTGACCTCGATCGACGGACTAGCCACGGGGCTGCTCCATCGCGTGGGCAGCCCGCGCACACCGAGTGCCACGCTCTCTGGCATCTGGTACGACGAAGTCTCTCTCAGCGCACCAGGTTTTGCAGGCCCTCCGCGAGACCAGCTCACCCTTGCCTTCGACGTCGAAGGACGCCTCAAACACCTCTGCTTCGCCGACTTCACGGTGCTGCCGCTGACCTTCGGGGAAAGCGAGAGCGAGTTCCCACTGAGCGGTGCCCGCTGGGTAAGGCCTCGAGATTCCGCCGCTAGCTTCGACGCCGAGGCCCGAAATGCCAGCTTCACGCCGTCGAGCTTCGACCTCGAGCTCGGCATTCGCGACCACGACGAGGGCAGCGCGTTCACGGATGTGACCGTGTCCGTGACGGGTACGCTGAGCGATGTAGGCCTGTACGTCAGCTACGACATGGTTGGCACGCTCTACACGTCCCCGGTGAATGCCCACGCGGAGGGCACCTTGTTGCCGTGACGTGCTCCGCGTCGAAGAGGCCTGCCGTTGCCGGGCGCCGTCTGGTGTTGCTGCTGGGCATCACTGTGAATGCGTCGCACGCGGCGGCGCAGCCGAGTGCCGATGAGGACGCGGCGACCGACGTCAGCCGATTCGACACGCGCCCACTGACGCTCGCGGGGCAAGTGGGGTTGGCGTCGCCGGGCGGTCTGCTCGGCGTCGAGCTGGAGTACGGCCTGCAGCGCTGGCTGGCAGTGGGCGCGGGCGTGGGGCCGACCGTGATGGGAGGCGCCGACGGGATTGGCTTTCAGGCGGGAGCGTGGCTGGCGCCGCGTCTGGCGTTTACCAGCGTTGCCGTCGGACTCGATCTGGGCGCCTCGCTTGGCCCCTACAGCGACAGCCGCTTCATGGACGAGCACAGCCCCTGGGCCAAGTACGATTCCGCCGGCTGGTTCAACGCCGCCGCGCGGTTCCAGTACCTCCACCGGCGTGGCTTTTCGCTGCGCGCCTTCCTGGGCGCCGCGACGCTGCTAAACCCCCACGCAGGCGACTGCGGGGACGGCTACGAGACCACGCAGTGCGACGGAATCGTGCTCGCTTACGGCGGCGTCTCCTTCGGCTACGCGTTCGCGCGCTAGCGACGTGTCAGGTCAGCGCCGCAGCTTGTGCGAAGGGGTTTGGCCACCGGCCTGCTCTTCAAACTCGCGTCAGAGACCGAGGAAGTCGAGGCCTCCGAGAGCGCCTTACCGAGCAAGAGCGGCTACAGGACTTGGAATTGGACCCCGTAGCGCTCGTAGGTCGTGATCGCACGACGGTCGCAGCTCAATAGCTCCGCTCGATGCGCCGCGGCCGTTGCCGCCACGAGAGCGTCGTAGACGGCACCGCCCGCGATGCCGAGATCGGGAAGGGACAGCAGAAACTTGCGGTGCTGGGCGGCATCGAGTGTCAGAAAAGGTTGCCTGAATCGCGCTCGCAGGAAGTCCCTAACAACCACTCCAGCTGCTCGGTGCGGAGGAGGAAGGCGCGTCAATACGGAGTAGGTCTCCAGGGCACAGTGGCCAATGACTCGGACGCCAGCGTCGAGAGTTTGTCGAGCGGCGTCGTGCTTCTCGTGCCAGGATGCGAAGGCGGCCACGACGAGACTTGTGTCCGCTGCTTTCACCGTCGAACTCGTTCCAACGTTTCCCTCACCTGATCGGTCGTGAGGGCCGGGAGCTTCGAGTCTGGCACGGCGACCACCCCCCTGCCGCGCTTCTTGAGTCTCATCGGTGTGGGTGCAATCTCGAGCTCGAGACGGCCGTCGGTCGCACGCGCCTCGAGGGCTTGACCGGGACGGAAGCCCAGAGCCTGACGCAAGGCCTTGGGGATGACCACTCGACCCGCAGCGTCCATGGCAGCTTTCATGGTATTAAACGTGCCATAAAAATGGCACTTTGGACAACGGGCTGCTGCTCGAAGCAGGGCAGTTCGCCTGGCGCTGCAGAAATGGCGACTTCGCATCGTTGCGCAGCGTAGGGGCGAGCAGCTGCAACAGCGAGATGTCGCGCGCCCCATCATGTCGTAAAATACAACAGAATAATACCAAACTATCTACTTTAACTACTCTTTGGCTCCGCTACCTTCTGAGTTGTGAGGGAAAGCCCTCGACCCCCAACCACGGAGCTCCCATGCGCTGGTCCACGACATTGTTCTCGGTTCGCGGCATCGACGTTAGAGTCCATGCCACCTTTGCCATTATCGTCGCCCTGGGCGCGACGCGCTGGGGCGCGGCGCACGGAGTTCGGGGTGCCCTGTTCGGAGCAGCGTTCACGCTCGCCATCTTTGCGTGTGTCTTGCTCCACGAGCTGGGGCACAGCGTCGTGGCCCAGCGTTTCGGCCTGAAGGTAAAAGAGATCGTGCTCCTGCCAATCGGCGGCATCGCCAGCCTGGTGGGTAGACCCCAGTCGCCCAAGCAAGAGATTGCCATCGCTGTCGCGGGCCCGCTCGTCAACGTCGCCCTGGCAGGCGCCGTCGCTGCGGGTCTGTGGTTCAGCGCGGGCCCGAGCGGTTTCTTGCCCAGTTCTCTCACGCCGCCCGCGCCGAGCTGGCAGACGTTCTTGCTGCTGCTGGCCGCCGGCAACGTTTCCCTTGCCGTCTTCAATTTGCTGCCCTTCTTCCCCCTCGACGGCGGCCGGGTGCTGCGAGCGGTGCTGAGCATGAAGCTCGGCGACACGCGAGCCACGCGCTTTGCTGCTGGCCTCGGGCAAATCGCCGCGGTCCTGGTGACCGGATTCGCGCTCTACTCCGGGCAGCTCATCCTGGCGCTCATCGGACTACTGCTCTTCACCGCGGCGGGCCGCGAACGCGCCGAGGCTACGCTCCAGCATCCGCTGAGCGCATTCACAGCGGCAGACGTGGCTGAGATCCCGGCCGTCGAGTTCGAGAGCGATCTCCGCGTCGGCGAGGCTTCGCTGCAACTGCTGCGCACTCAGCAAGAGGCCTTTCCGGTGGTGTCAGATGGAAAACTCCTGGGCGTCGTGTTCAGAGACGAGCTTCTGGCTGCCGCCCACGTCCCAGAGCGGCAGCTGCAGTCGCTGCGGCCGCTACTGCGAGCTTGTCCGGAAATTCCCAGCCAGCTCAGCGTGGCCCAGGCGTTTCAGCTGCTGCAAGAGCACGGGGCGATTGTCGGAGTCGTCGTCACGCCAGACTACCCGCTGGGAATCTTCTCACCCGCTCAGGTGCTGCTCAAGCTGACGCAGATACCGGCGACCCGCTGGCCCGCTCTGTCCCCCACGCCGCCCGTCGCTCGCCCCGGTTCCGCAGCGAGTGAGCCTCGAAAGGCCACCTAAAACGCCCCACCACACACGAGAATTCACATGAAAAAGTACAGCAGTATTCTGGCCTACGTTGAAAACACCGCGTCTGACCTCAGAGCGGTGGAAGCTGCCGTCGCCCTGGCACGGCCATCCGAGGGCAGCGTCGTAGTGAGCAAGCCGCTCGACCTGCAGATCCCGGAGGTGCGCGAGTGGGCTCCGGAGGGTTGGGAGGCGTTCTGCAATGAGGTGCTGCTCGCGGAGCAGCAGAACCTCGAAAAACGGCTGGCGAGCCTCGCGGCGCGTGGTGTTTCAGTCAGCGCCCGCGTGTCGCTCGGGCGCCCCTCGTTGGCGCTCATTCAGGACGTGCTGGAGCATGGCCACGACCTAGTGGTCAAGGTCGCCGCCGGCAAGAACGGCGGCAGGCGCACGT
>JANNWK010000728.1:0-4348 GCA_031408355.1 Myxococcales bacterium | reverse complement strand
GGGGACTCACGGCCTTGGGCGCTTGCGCCGAAGCCGAACTGGCCCCGACGCCACAGAACGATGCCATCACCAACGAGGGCGGCGATGCGCAGGGAGGGAGCTCGGGCGCCGCGGGAACGAGCCCCTCGTCGGCGGGCTCCGGGGGCGCGCCGAGCGGCGGCCGTGGCGGGCAGGCGACGGGCGGCGGCGGGTCGGCTGGCGCTGCTGGTTCCGGTGGCGCGTCGGGTGGCGCTGGCGGTGCTAGCGGTGGTGGTGGATCCGGCGGCGTGGGCGGCGCGTCGTTCGGCGGCGGTTCCGGCGGGGCTGGCGGCGCGTCGGTCGGCGGAAGCCCTCAGGGGCCCGTAGCCCTGCTCGACTTCAAGTTCGACGAGAAGTCCGGCACGGTGGTCAAGGACTCGTCGGGGCAGGGTCACGACGGGACGCTGAGCGGTGGCGGCACCTGGGTGGCGGGCAAGAAGGGCAACGCGCTTCAGCTCGACGGCGTGAACGCGTTCGTGGCGCTCCAGCCCGGGATCGTCTCCGGTCTGACTGACATGACGCTCGCCACGTGGGTGCAGGTCGAGGTGGCCGCTGACTGGCAGCGCATCTTCGACTTTGGAAACAACACGACCACCCAGATGTTCCTGGTGCCCCAGAACAAGGAAACGGGCGTCATGCGCTTCGTCCTCACCGTCGCCGGCAAAGCAGGCCAGCAACTGCTCAACAGCCCGGCCCCCTTCCCGAACGGCGTCTGGACCCACGTCGCGGTGGTCCTCAAAGGAGCCACCGCGACGCTCTACTTGGACGGTGCCAGCGTCGCTTCGACGGGCGGTTTCACCTTGCACCCCTCGAGCCTGGGCAGCACGACCAACAACTGGATCGGCCGCTCACAGAGCGCTCTCGATCCCTACTTCAAAGGCAAGCTCGACGACTTTCGCATCTACGATAGCGCCCTCAGCGCCGCCCAGCTCGCGACCCTCTTCAGCCAATGACGCCGCGTTCGGCGAGCAGGGGGTAGGCCGAGTGACCGCTGCCCAGCTGGGCAGCCAGGCCAGGCCTGTGAATCCTCGTCGGTCTTGCCGCACCAGGACGGTCCATCCCGGCGCAGCGCCGCTTCTGCTATGACCTCTGCGTGCTCTGGATCGCGCTGGCCGCCGGAGTGTTGCTTTGGGTGTTGGCTTCCAAAAGGTCGACCTCGGGCGAAGCTCGCCTCGGTTGGCTCGCCGCGTTCGGGGCGGCAGCGCTCCTGGTCGTCACGCTCCGCCTCGGCCCGCAAGCACTCTTGGCTGCCGGACCCATGCTGGCCTCGTTGGCCTGGGCACTGGTTCGGCAGCTGAGAAAGAGCCGCGATGCAGGTTCCTTCGTCGGGGCCCCCCAGCCGTCAGCCCGCGGCATGTCGCGGGAAGAAGCGCTCCGCGTGTTGGGCCTGAAGGAAGGCGCCAGCCTCGAAGAGGTCGCGGCCGCGCATCGCCAACTGATCAAGAAGCTTCACCCCGATCAGGGCGGCTCGAGCTTTCTGGCGCAGCAGGTGAATGAGGCCAGGAAGGTGCTCGAGTCTGACTCGTAGGCCCTATTCGAAGCGGATCTTGTCCAGTCGCAATTCGGTCACCCCATCCGGTTGCAACACCGTGAAGCCGATCACCAAATTGCCGAGCGGCTTCACTTGGGTCGGGTTCGGCGGCATCATTTCGGCGAGCTGCGCGACATGGTCGTGCCATTCCGCGTCCGGCGTACCCACCGTGACCGTCGCGCTGGGCCAGGGCTGCCCCGCGTCGCGCGCGGCAAAGTAGCTCCCGAATTTCGCGTCTCGCGCCACGCTGACTTCAAGCCTGAGCGGCGCCTTCGCTTGAGCGGCGAAGCGCAGCGTCGAGGCGGCCCCGATCGCGTCGAAATGCATACTTGTGCTGACCGATGTTGCCGTCCCAAGTTCGTCGAAAACGAGCTGCAAGACTTTGTCGTCTTCCGCGTTGCCCATGGCGTCCGTGGCTACGGTGCCGTTGAGCGGGGCCATCGGCGACGACACGAACCATTGCGTCTCGTCGTCGAGCTGGACGGCCGGCGCTGGATTGGAGGGATCCGCGGCACCCCCACCGGAGCCTGAGTCGGCCGCGCCCGACGTGCCCTGCGCACCCTCACGCTCCCTGTATGCGTGACCGCCGCAACCCACGGCGACCGAGCTGCAAAGGGCCGCCAGCAAGAGCGCCCGGTGTCCCTCTGCAAGTACCAAGCGCGCGATCGCGATCGCGATAGGGTGGGCCATGCAAGGTGCGTGCGGTGGCGCCCTTGAGACCTTACACGGGCCTTTCTGCGCGCCCCTTGGCGGCGGGTTTCCCATTGCCAGCTCTTCGGCTGCGCGTCTAAGGTGCGCGCCGATCAATATGGCCTTCCCACGCCCTTCTCATCATTTTTATGCTTCGACGTCGGTCTTGGGCTTGGGACTGGCGCTCACCCTTGCCGTTGCCTGCGGCACCGACCAGCCGGCAGCTACGGGCGAAGCTGGCGCCGGCCAAGGCAGCGGAGGTGAGCAGGCCGGCGAGGCGGTTGGCGGAGTGCCGGGTAGCGCGGGCGGCACCGAGGCGTTGGCTGGCGCGGGCGGCGCGGCGCCAGAGGCTAGCGCTGGCGGGCCCGCCGCGGGGGGCGCGTCCGGCGAGGGCGGCGGCGACTGCTTCGTGGAGCTCTCGATGAACGTGTCGAACGCTGCCGATGCAGAGACGCCGCTGAATGAGCTTTGCGTAGCGCTCCAATATAGCGAACAAATCAACTTTGAAATCTCGAACGGCACCGCGCCCGACGGTCGGGTCCTGAAGGTTGATTTCTTCGAGAGCCCGGTGGCTGGCACGAGCGTGAAGCTCGAAGACGGTTTCGACTTCGGCGCGGGCAAGGGGGCGGCCGCTAGCTACGTGGACTCCGTCGGCGTTTGGAACGCCGACTCGGGGAGCGTCTCCATCGAGAGTGTGACAGCAGGCGTGTATGTGGTGAAGCTGACGAACGTGCACTTCGCGGTGCTGGCAGGGCCGTTTCCGGTGGACAATACCGGCACGTTTGTGGCCAACGGCAGCATCACGGCGACCAGCATGAACGCCCCGTGAGCTTCACGAGGCGAGCGACGACGTGCGCGGGGTTCATGGCAAGGCGTCGCGTGCTTCACACGCCGACCGAGGCGTCACGAGCGCAGCCCCGCCTTTGCCTTGCCCGAGGCCCCTCCCGAGCCCCCTCCCGCTCGTGAAACCGACCCCGCCATCCGGAACGCGCTAGCGCGGGTCCGCTTCTATGGATCGACAGTGGGGAGAGTCCTTGACGGCGGGGGGCGAGCTGATACCTCTGAGAGTTGCGTGCCCTATCCTTCTCGGTGCCTGACATCCAAGGCGGTCTTCTGGATTGGGCTTGCGGCGCTGCTGGGCGGCGCGTGTTCGTTTCCTCCGTACACGGTCGAGCTGGCGAGCGCGACGGCTGGCGCGAGCGGAGCCGTGACGGGTGGGGTAGGTGGGCAGGCGGGCGGAGCGGGCGCTAGCGCTTTGGGAGACAGCGGCGCTGCCGGGGCCTTCGGAGCGAGCGCGGGGGCGGCGGGTGAAATGGGCGAAACGGGCGAAACGGCAGCCTGGTCGGCTTTGGCCTTGGAGCGCTTTGGTTTCTCGCTCTTGGGAAGCGCGGATCTACAACCGGACGGCGTGCGGTTGACGCACGACCTGGTGAAGCACGAAGTGGGTGGGCTTGCTCAGCAGTCCGCGCTGGAGCTGGCCCACGAGGCGGGCCTGCATGTGAGCTTTGGGTTTCGACTTCAGGTGACCACGTCGGGTGGCGACGGCCTCGCCATCATTCTTCACGCGAGCCCCCAGGGCCACAGGGCGCTTGGCAGCGGAGGCGGTGCGCTCGGCTATGGCGGCCTTTCGCCGTGTTTCGCGGTTGAGCTCGATACCGCCAGAATCGGCGACACGGAGCTGCCGGCGCCGCACTTGGCGATGGTGCCCCAGTGCATGCCTGAGGTGCATGGTCCTTCGACGACGGCCTTGGGCGGCAATCCTGCAGATGGCACGGATTGGCTGCTGAGCCTCGACTGGGACGCCTCGAGCATGCTGCTCGATGTCAACCTCCACCATGTCTCTACGGGGCACGACACGTTGATGAGCGAGCGTGTCGATCTCATTGCCACGCTGGGTCCGCGGGCGTACGTCACCGTCGCCTCGGCCAACGGCGAGGCCACGGCGACGGTCGCTATCTTGAGCCTTTCGCTCGGCGGTGGCGGACTCAGCGCGCGCTCCTTGCAGAACGACCTGCCGGCCTCCCTGTAAGCCGAGGCCGGGGAGTGAATCACCCTTGATTGATAGTCGGGCCGGGTCGACAGCTGGAAGCCGACCCAGCCCAGGCCCCG
>JANNWK010000727.1:0-4355 GCA_031408355.1 Myxococcales bacterium | reverse complement strand
GCGGGCCACCATTCGCCCGCGCGCGGGCCACCGTTACAGGCGCCATCCGACTCGCCCGGCCGCTTGAGCCACAGGAAGGCGTCGCAGAGCGGCTCCTCTGTATCGGTCGTGGGCGGAATGCCCAGTGCGCGCCCGTCCGGGTTGCACCAGGCGTTGCCGGGGGCGGCGCCGTTGCCATTGCGGGCTGTATCCAGCACGAAGTGCGCGCCCGCGGTGAGCGCCGAGATCTTCTTCCCATAGGCGATCGTCTCGTCGGAGGCCACGTAGTTTGAGACGTTGAGCGAGAAGCCGTCGGCGTAGTCGATACCGGCCGGCCGCAAGTGCTCGGCCATCTGCGATGCGGGCACCCAGCGCGCGTTGCCGGCGTCGAGGTAGACGTGGATATTCGGTCGCGCCTTGAAGATCCTGATCGCGTCCTTCAGCAGGTCGTAGCGCTGCTGGTACTTGGCCTTGGACGTGCACTTCTCGAGCAGGCCGAGCGCATCGGGCTCGAGGATCATCACGGCGGGCGCGTCGTCAACGCCAGCGGCCAGTTTGTCGATCCATTCCAGGTAGGCGTCGCGGTTCTTGGCGCCGCCCTTGGAGTGTTGGCCGCAGTCGCGCTCGGGGATGTTGTAGACGATGAACAGACCCATCGCCGAGACCTCGGCGTACTGCTTCATTTTCTGTTTGACGAACAGCTTGACGGCGCCGCTCCACTCACCCAGCCATTCCGCCTGCGGCTGGCTGGCGATCTTGTCCATGAGGGCAGCGTCGTCCGGCCGTTGGGCGCGCCAGGCTGCCGCCTGCTTCACCGAATGCATGCCCGGATCCACGTACAATTTTCGACCCACGAAGGGGTTCGGCCCCGCTTGGTGCTTGGGCACGTCCGCCAGGATGGGGCGCTCATAGCCGCAGCCTAGGGCGGTGACGCCGAGGGCAGCGAGCGCACTGAGCGCGCTGAGCGCGCCAGTGAGGGGACCGAGAACGAGACCGAGACCCTGCTTGGGCCACCGAAAGCGCATGTGGCCGTCATCTAGCACCTTTCTCGGAGGCCGCCTTCGGACTACGGTTCGCCGATGCGCCGCAGGTCATCGCCGGCTCGCCTCCTCGGGCTCGCTGCGTTGACGGTCGCGTGCACCAACAACCCGTACCCCACTGCCGACGAGGGCAAGAAGGTTTACTATTCGTCGTTCAGCGAGCCCCCGAAGACGCTCGACCCGGCGGTGGCCTACACGACCACCGAGCATGCCATCACCGGGGCGGTTTTCGACACGCTGCTCGAGTACGACTACCTGCAGCGCCCCTACCGGTTGATTCCAGCTCTCGCCAGCGGCGTGCCGGTGGCCGAGCCGCTCGCCGAGGGCAAGGTCCGCTACACGTTCGAGCTGCGACCGGATTTGCTCTTCCAGGAGGACGCGTGTTTTCGCCGTTTCGGCTCTGAGCCGTCGCGGGCGATCACCGCCAGTGATTTCGTCTTCCAGATCGAGCGTATCGCCGATCCGCTCGTGAACTCACCGGTCTCTGAGCCCTTCTCCAACCTGCTCGGGTTCTCCCGGTTCTCAGCTCAGCTGTCCAAGCTCGCCAAGGAGTCCGCCCCGTTCAGTGCGCTGCCCGCCAGGGAACGCTACCGCCGGGCGGGCGGCATCGAAGGTGTCCGTGCGCTGGATGCCGAGCACCTCCAGATCACCCTGAGCAGCCCGTATCCGCAGATCCTCTATTGGTTCGCGATGCCGTTCGCAACGCCCATGCCCTGGGAGGCGATTGAGCACTACGACGGGAAGGAGGGGCGCGGACTGCTTCAGGATCATCCGGTCGGCTCGGGACCGTACCTGCTCTCGGAGTACGACAGGCAGGCGCGTATCGTGCTTTCGCGCAACCCGAACTGGTACGGGCTTCGCCATCCGGAGTGGAACGCCCCGGGCGCTGTCTTTCCGAGCCAGGGCGAGCCGGACGACTTCGGACCGAGTCAGATCGACCCGCGCCGCAAGGGTCAACGACTCGCGCAGATAGAGCGCGCTGAGTACCGACGCGAGAAGGAGGCCATTCCTGCCTTCACCAAGTTCCTCCAGGGCTACTTCGATAATTCCGGGATCATCAACGAGAGTTTCGACAAAGTCGTGCGCGACGATCGCCTCTCCGACGAGATGAAGAGCTACGGCATGCGGCTCGACAAATCCGTCGAAGCGAGTGTCTACTACATTGGCTTCAACATGGAGGACCGCGTCGTCGGCGCGCCTTCGGCGGACAAGAGCCGCAAGCTGCGGCAGGCGATGAGCCTGGTGGTCGACGTTGAGGAGTACCTGCGCTTGTTCAACAACGGGCGAGGCGTCCCTGCTCAAACGCTGCTGCCGCCCGGCCTCTACGGCTACGATCAGGACCGCAAGAACCCGTACCGCGTAGTCGACCTAGCCCGCGCTCAGGCTCTGCTCGAGCAGGCTGGCTACGCTGGTGGTATCGACCCCAAGACGCAGCGGCCGCTGCACCTGACATTCGACACCGCGGACACGTCGCCAGAGGGGCGCCAATCCGTGCAGTTTCACGTGAATAGCTGGAGAAGGCTCGGCATTGACGTGGAGATCGCCGCGACCACCTACAACAAGTTCCAACAGAAGATCCGCGACGGCGCCTACCAAATCTTTCAGTGGGGCTGGGTGGCGGACTATCCGGATCCCGAGAATTTCCTATTCTTGCTTTGGTCGGAGATGGCGCGCTCCAAGAACAATGGTCCGAACACGGCCAACTTCAAGAACGTCGAGTACGATCGGCTGTTCCTCGAGATGAAGTCGATGGACAACGCCCCGGAGCGGCTCGGGAAGATCCAGCGGATGCTGCGGATCCTCGAGGAAGAGCGACCGTGGATTGAGATGTACCACCGCGAACACTACGCGCTCTATCACTCCTGGTTCGCCGGGGTTAAGGCCCCCGGGCTCTCAGTCCCGACCCTCAAGTATGAGGATTTGGACCCCGAGGCGCGTGAGCGCAAGCGCGCCGCCTGGAATCAGCCCGTGCTGTGGCCGATTTACCTGCTCGGGCTGGCTTGCCTGCTCGTGATCGTTCCAGGCGTGCGTAGCTACCTGAAGGAGCGACAGTAATGCTGGCGTACGTCATCCGTCGCATGTTCTTTGGTGTACTGGTCGTGCTGGGCGTGCTGATGTTCCTGTTCGTCCTGTTCTTCGGCGTCACGAACCCGGATGACATCGCGCGCCGGGCGATTGGCGACAAGGCGATGCCGCACGTCATCGAGCAGTGGAAGACGAACCACGGCTACGACAAGCCTCGTTTGCCCGGACCGGGGCACATGACCGACAACCTGCTGGTCGAGCACTATCGGCGGATGCTGACTTTCGACTTCGGCAATAGCGACTCGGACAACGCGCCCATCCTTGAGCGAATCAAGCAGGGCGCCATCCCGAGCCTGTGCCTCACCGTCCCTGAGTTCCTTCTCGGGCTCTTGCTGGGGATCTTCAGTGCGCTGGTGGTGGCGTTGTTCCGTGGCACCTACATCGACAAGTCGACCACCGTCTTGTGCGTGGTGCTCATGAGCGTGCCGATCTTGCTATTTATCATTGGCGGGCAATACCTGATCGGCAAGGAGCTGCGCTGGTTCCCAATTTCGGGTTGGGACCGAGACACGAGCGTGATGTGGCGCTTCCTGGCCATGCCCGTGATCGTCGGCGTCCTTTCAGGGTATGGCGGGACGGTGCGCTTCTATCGCACGGTATTTCTAGAAGAGGTCTACCGCGACTACGTGCGGACGGCCCGGGCCAAGGGCGCCGGCGACCTCCGGATCCTGCTCCATCATGTATTGCCGAACGCGATGATCCCGGTCTTGACCTCGGTCGTCATGGAGATCCCCTTTCTGTTCACCGGCTCGCTCCTGTTGGAGGCGGCTTTTGGCATCCCTGGTTTGGGCTCGCTGACCGTGGACGCCATCAATGCCAACGATTTTTCCACGCTGCGCACGATGGTCTTCATAGGCTCGCTGCTATTCGTCGCAGCGCAGATCCTGACGGATATCAGCTACACCCTCGCCGACCCACGCGTGCGGCTGGAGTAGGCGGGACCCATGTTGCAGGCGATCACCAGCTCTCATTTTACCTCGAACATTGTCGTGCTCCTGCTGCTCGTTGGCGCGCTGTTCGTTGCAGTGCGGGTGCGCCGCCACGACATCTGGCGTGACGCACTGGCGGACGCCTTCCGGCGTAGCCCCTTGGCCTGGGCAGTGCTTGCCCTGTACCTCCTGGTGGCGTTGGCGGATTCCGTGGCCTGGGTTGGCGGCGGTAACGCTGCCGCCCAGGATCAGGTGGCCAGGTTCGAGGCCAAGAGCCTGCTTGATCGGGTCGCCTTCGCCAAGCTGGAGAAGAGCTACTCGG
>JANNWK010000726.1:0-2177 GCA_031408355.1 Myxococcales bacterium | reverse complement strand
GGCAAGCCGACCCTGCGCCTTCACGTGCGTGCTGCCCCGGTTAACATTTTGAAAAGCCTTCTCGAACGAACCCCGCAGGCTAGTGCGGTGGCGAGCCCCAACGCCATACTGGACATCTGAGCCCGTTTCGCGCGGCGTTTTGCTTACTGAAGCGCGGATGCAGCGGCGCACAGCTACAATCCCCCCATGGAAATCACCGACCATCGCCTGCGCGACGTGCCGTTCGAAGCGACGCCCAACCAGGGGGGCGAGCTTTCGCCGAGTTACCTGGTGATTCACTACACGGTGGTGACGAGCTTGGCTGCCACGGTGGCGGCGTTCAAGAACAAGAGCAGGCCAGCTTCGGCGCACTTGGTGCTCGGGCCAGACGGCAAGCTCACGCAGATGGTGCCGTTCAATCGGCAGGCGTGGCACGCGGGCAAGAGTCAGTGGGCGGGGCGCACGGGTTGCAATGGCTTCACGCTGGGGATCGAGGTCGTGAATCCGGGGCCGCTCGTCAAGCGCGCGTCTGGCTTCTTCGACGTGAACAATCGGCCTTGGGCGGGCGAAGCGGTGGAGGCGCGGCATAAGAATGGGCGCGCGCCTTGGACCCATTGGGCCGTGTACAGCACCGAGCAGTTAGAAACGTTGGAGGAGGTGGGCTGCCTCTTGGTGCGCAGCTATGGGCTCCGGGACGTGGTGGGGCACGATGACATTGCGCCGGGTCGCAAGACCGATCCGGGGCCGGCGTTTCCGATGGACAGCTTTCGAAGCGCGATTTTTGGGCGCGCCGAAGACGGTGGCGAGCTGTACGCGGCCACGACCACGTTGAACGTGCGCAAGGGACCGGCGGTGTCTTTCGAGGCGGTGCCCGGAAGTCCGCTGAAGAAGGATCAGCAGGTGGAGCTGGTGGATCAAAACGGGCCCTGGTGGCACGTGATGGTTCCAGATGGCAGCGTCGAAGGCTGGGTGCACAGCCATTATTTGGTGAGAGCCTAGCCTGGTTGAGCCCGATTACAGCGTTGCCGAAAGCTTGCGAAACGGACACCGGCCTGTAACTCAATGGGGATATCTAGGTTAGGCAGAACCAAGAAGAATGAAAGTGAGGCAGCATCATGGAGATCGCTGTGATATCGGATCTGCACCTGGGTGCCGGTGACAATGCTGATGGCTTCGGCCACGACGACGGAGACTTCCTGAGATTTCTGAGGTTTCTGGAGGGCAATTTCGAGCGGGTCGTCCTGCTAGGTGACATCTGGGAAACGCTGCAGTGCCGCCGGCTGGGCGGTGTCCGGCGGGAGCTTGAGCTCGCGCAAGCCGCACATCCCGAGATTGCGCGGCGCTTTCAGCGTCCTCGGTATCACTACATCCACGGCAACCACGATCTTGTGGCGGGCGCGCTGGGCGCTCCCGAAGAGTTATTCTTGGAGGCGGACGGGGTGCGGCTACTGTTCACGCATGGCCATCAGAACGACCCGCTCATTCAGCGGCGGAGGTGGCTTTCGGAGCTCGGGGTGTGGCTCGGCGGGTGGATCCGTCGAGTGGGGCTACAGGCCTTCTACCGGCTCTGCTCGCGACTGGACGAAGCGCGCGGTGGGCTCTCGCTCGATGGCAGCCGCTGCGCTTTCCAGCGCTGGGCCGTCGGCGAAGCGATGCGCCGTTCCGCCGATATCGTGGTCACGGGCCACACTCATTTGGCGGCCTGCGCCGAGCATGGTTCGCGGCTTTTCCTCAACAGTGGCTCTTGCAGCGAGGGACAGTTGAGCTTCCTGAGCATCGACACGCGGCGGAGCGAATACGCCGTCAGCCACGGCTATTGAGCCGCAAGCAGAGTTTCCTCGACCTTCACGGCTCGCGACGCTAGGAAGCCTGGCTCCTTGCCAGTGGAGCCCCTCAGAGGTTTTTCGACGCTCGCCGTGACCCTGGGCGCGGCGCTGTCGCTCGGCTGCTTGAAGACGCCCGAGAGCTACGCCCAGTCGACGCTGGACTTGAAGCTCAACCCGCCAGCCAACTTCGAGCTGGACGGCAAGCCCTTCTGTTTCGCCGGCTCCAACAACTACTACCCCATCTTCAAGCCGAAGCCGGTGGTGGACGATCTCTTCGAGGCCGCGCGCGCCCTGAATCTCAAGGTCATGCGGGTGTGGGGCATGCTCGACCGCGGTTCGCTCGACGGCAGCGTGCCCAATGCCGATGGCGCG
>JANNWK010000725.1:0-1907 GCA_031408355.1 Myxococcales bacterium | reverse complement strand
ATGGGGCACGCCCGCCTGGCTCAAGGCCGCGGCGGCCGCCTTGAGCGCACCCAGCTTGTCGGGAAGGGCAGACACGGGCAGAGGATAGCCTTTCGCGGCCGCCAAGAGCAGTTGCTCCCGCTGGGTGATTTGGCTGGCCATCAGCAGATCCTCAACTCGCACTGGCTTGAGCCTAACGCCCGCCTGCCCCTGGGCCAAACGCCTACCCCCTCCGCCTCAGTTTGCCGGGTAAACCAAGCTCTGAACGCTCCATTGTCCAACCTCAGCGAGACCGCTCTTCGAGCGCAATGCAGCGTGACGTTAGGGTACTTGTGCGGGGGTGTAAGGCAACGGCGCCCGCATCGGTGACGCGGGCGCGGAACGGTGCCGTGCTGTCGGGCGGGTTTGCTATGTTGGTGCGGGCATGATGAAGAAGGCGGCAAGCTCGCTGGCAGTGCTGTGCGTAGTGCTGAACGTGGGTTGTGGCGGCGCGGCCGAGCCCGCTCAGGGCAGCGGTGGTGGGAAACAGAGCGTCGGCGGCAGCGCGCCGATTGACAACCCCCTGACCGATCCCGCCGAGGGCCCAGCTGCCGGTAACGAGCAGGGCGCCGCGATACCGACCGAAGCGGGCCCCGAGGACGTGTCCGCGCCCGATCAAGTCATCGGTGACGGCAGCCCCGCGAGCTGCACGAGCGACAAGGTCGTCGCAGCCGTGGCGGCGGGCGGTGTGATCACGTTCGACTGCGGGCCCGAGCCGCTCACGATCATGATGGCGGCGACCGCCAAGGTGTTCAACGACAAGCCCGACGTGGTGCTCGACGGCGCGGGGCTCGTCAGCTTGAGCGGGATGGGCACGCGCCGCATCCTGTACATGAACACCTGCGACGAGGCCCAGGTGTGGACGACCTCCCACTGCAACAATCAGGAATCACCGCGCCTCACGGTGCAGAACCTGACCTTCGTGGACGGTAACGCCAAGCAAGCGGACGAGGAGCCTTCGGGCGGCGCGATCTTCGCGAGCGGCGGTCGCTTCAAGGTCGTCAATTCGCGCTTCTTCAACAACCGGTGCGCCGACCAGGGACCTGACGTGGGCGGTGGTGCCTTGCGCGTCTTTCAGCAGTTCGACGGCCTGCCGGTGTTCGTCGCCAACTCGACCTTCGGGGGCGGCGAGGGCTTGGGCAACGTGGGCGCCAACGGCGGCGCGCTCAGCAGCATCGGCGTCTCGTGGTCGATCATCAATAGCGTGCTCAGCTACAACCGCGCCATCGGTAGCGGCGGCAACCCGGCCATGGCCGGCACCCCCGGCGGCGGCAGCGGCGGCGCCATCTACAACGACGGCAACAGCATGACGCTGACGATCACAAATTCGCTCATCGAGCACAACGAGGTCACGACCCACGGTTCGGCCATCTTCTTCGTTTCCAACGATCACTCGGGCAACATCGTGATCCAGGACTCCACCATCACGAACAACGTCGGTGGCTCCTGGTACCCAACCTACCCGCAAATCTCCAACCACGACGACACGCCAATCACCGTCCTTGGCTCAACCATCGAGTAGCGGCGAGCCCAGCGGCATCGTGAAAGGGACCTACAGCTTTCCTGGCGGCTGGGCGCGTGGCTCATGCGGGCGCGGCGTCGGCGTCGCACCCGACCATCGGGCCGCCCTAGCGGTGCCGAAGCACGAGACGGCCGAGCAGGGCGTTTTCGTGGCACACTTTGGCGGGCCATGGAGCTACCCGGTGTTCCAAGCGATACCCACCGTGACGTGCGGCGGCGCGTCGTCGTCGGACTTCGCGCGCTTGGCGTGGAGGGGCGACTCGAGCAGACGATGGCGCTCTTCCGCACGGCGAGTGAGCTGGCAGTGGCGGGCATATTGCACCGTGAAGGTCCGCTTCCCGCGCAAGCTCTACGGCAGCGGCTCGCCA
>JANNWK010000724.1:0-3271 GCA_031408355.1 Myxococcales bacterium | reverse complement strand
GCCGGCGAAACCTGCGAAATTGCTCAGCGCTACCTGGAAATCCGCTTGTACGGAACCCCGCTCGTCCTTTGCGCGGTGGCGCTCCGCGAGGCCCGCTACGGCGTTTCCGACTCGCGTTCTCCCATGGTGGCCGCGCTCGTCGCCAACTTGCTCCACATTCCGCTCAACTACCTGCTGATCTTTGGGCTGGGCTGGGGCGTTGAGGGAGCCGCCTACGCCACCGTGCTCGTGCAGGCGCTGGAGCTTGGGCTGCTGTGGGTCGCGCAGCGCCCCAGCGGCTTTGGGCTCACCCACGTTCGCCGACGCGACGTGCGCGATCTCGCCAGCGTCGGTCTACCGCTGGGCTTTGAGTTTTTGCTGGGCGTCAGCGCGTTTTCCGCGCTGGTACTGATCATTTCGCGGATGGGCGAGACCGAGCTGGCAGCCCACCAAGTAGCGATCCAAGTCATCCATGTCTCCTTCATGCCTGCCATCGCCGTGGGTGAGGCCGCCAGCGTGCTGGCCGGCAACGCCGTCGGCGCGGGCAAAGACGAGCGGATTGGTCCGATAGCGCTCGCCGCGTTCGCGATCGCCGGCGCCTATGCGGCGGCGTGCGGGCTCGCCTTCCTCCTGCTCGCCGGGCCCATCTTGCGCGCGTTCACGAGCGACGCGGCCGTTATCGCGGTGGGCGTGCAACTGCTGCACCTCGCCGCGCTTTTCCAAGTGTTCGACGCCGCCAACATCGTGGCCCGCTCGGTGCTGCGCGGCGCGGGCGACGTGCGCGTTCCGGCGCTGGTCGGCATCATCTCCGCCTGGCTGTTCGTGCCTCCCCTCACCCATTGGCTCGGTGTCAGCCTGGGCATGGGCGCTGTCGGCGGCTGGTGGGCGCTGACCGCCGAGATCATCGCTGCAGGCTCGATCTTGTGTTGGCGCCTTCGGGCAGGCGGCTGGCGGCGTGCCGCCGAACAGTCGCGCGTCCGCCTGGCGACCAGCGTGGCGGCCACCTCTCCCTGACCGCCGGGGCGCCGCGCTACTTGGCGCCGCACTGGCCCGGGGCGCAGCCACCGGGTGAACACGACTTTTCCTTTTCAGCCGAGGGCTTTCCCGCCGCCGAAGGGACCTCCTTGAGGCCCGGCACGGCGGAGGCTGCGGGCGCTGCGGAGATTGCGGGCGCTACGGACGGCGCGGCCGCCGCGGGCGCCACGGACGCTGCAGGCACTGCGGGCTGATTCGTTTCGGCCACCGGAGCCGGCGCCTTGTCGCAACCCAGCGCGCTCAGCCCAGCCAAGACGGCGAAGATGCCTTCACGTGAGAGCGGCAACATGTTGAAGCGCGCAGCCTTACACCGACCCGAGGGTGTTTCAAGCGCGGTGTTGCACGCTACAGCGGCAAAATCTCGCCCCCAAGCGGGCCAAGATCGACACCGGTCGCCGCGCTCGACTGCAGCTCCGCGGCGGGGAACCAAATGTAGCCGCCGTCGCCGTGATCCAAGGAGAAGAGCCGAGCCTCGATGGGGCCGAGGGGCTTTCCGCGCGTGTCCAGGAGCTGCACTTCGACCGCTCGACCGCCGGCGGGCCCGCGCCGCAACCCCGGACGCCAACTGCTCTCGCCCTGGCGCGCGATGCGAGCGACGCGAAACTCGATCTGGACGCTACGGGCTTGCGCCTGAGGGCTCGGGCTCTGCACCTGGTTCAGGCGCTCGAACAGGCCCGAATAGGTGTAGTCGGCGATCCAAACGGGCGTGCAGTAGCCCATCACGTCGCGCAGGCTCTGCGGCTTGAGCAGCTTCATCGTCGCGAAGTCGAAGCCGTAGTTGCCGCCGAGGCCGCCGTTTGGGTAGGGGAAATCCGAATCGGTGTCGTCGGGCGGGACGCCGCACGGCGAGTGCCCGCGCCCCAGCGCGTGGCCCAGCTCATGGGCCAGCGTATCCCAGGCTTCGTCTGCGCCTGAACCATCTGCGAACACTGTGACGCCAATCGAGCCGCGGTAGTAGACATCCTCGGCCTCGCCGACCACGGAGTAGCCGACGATGCAGCCGTCTGGGCAGTAGCTGGAGTAGGACGCGGCCGGAGCCAACATGCCGTAGTAGAAGACGTGCGCCGCGGGGCTGTCGGCCGCGCGAAGGTCGTAGAGCGCGTCAAGCGCGTTGTCCCAGCCTGTCTCGTCGGCCAAAAGCTCGTAGTTGAGCGTGAAGGGCTCGCGCACCGACAGCTTGAGCTCGCTCAACGGAAACAGCGCTAGCAGGCGTTGTTTCAAGGCGGCGACGGCGTCGGTGCCCGTGTCCGGCGCGAAACCGTTGGCGAGCATCGGCACCACGACCAGCTCGAAGGGGGCGGTGACCTGCGCGGCGAGCTTCGCGCTCGCGCTCGCGGGAAAGCGCAGGAGCGGGCGAGTGTCGGCCTCGAGGACTCGCACGTAATAGCTTGTCTCAGGGCCAAGATCACGACCCTCGATATCGAACACGAAGCTGGTCTCGAGCGCGTCTTGCTGCGAGCTACCAGAGATGAACCGTTCGCTGACCAGCGTGTCGTCGCCCTCGGGGCTCTTCAGATCCAGCACTCCGAGGAGTGGGCGTGGCTCGAAATCGTCCGGGGTTTCGAGGAATGCCCGCAGCAACGCGCGCTTGCCGGCCACGAGCGGCAGCCGACGCTCGTTCAACGTTGTCGGCGCGCCGTCGCGCATGAGCGGGATCTCAAGCGTCTGTAGAATCGAAATCGCGCTCAGTCGCAGCGCCGGCGCAGCGGAACCTTCGGCGCCCGCCGCGCCCCCGCTGGGCGCTATGCCGGCCTGGGAATTGGTTCCGGCCGACGGCTGGCCTGCACCGCCACGAGCCTCATCGACGCCAGCGCCGGCGCCAGCGCCAGCGTCGCCGGGGTCGCCCCCCTCACCGCTCGCCGACCGCGCAGGGCTGTCTTCGGCCACGCCACCACAGGACGCAAACACGACCGGCACCCCGACGAGCGCGAGCAGCAGAGCGCGGGGTACGAGGTGCGAGCGAAAAGCCAAGACGAGCCAGGATAGCCTAGACAAAAGAAGGCGGCGCTGCTCGCTGCAACGCCGCCTTGCTCCTGCTCGAACGGCTCGTTTTGAGCGCGCTCTCGCTACTTCATCGCGGGCGCCTTGGGCGGCGCGGCGGCGGGCGGTGCCGCTGGAGCCGCGGCCTTGGGCGTCGCAGCGGCAGGGGGGCCCGCCCGCCTAGCCCCTTGGGGGGGCGCGGCGGCGGGCGCAGCCGGCGGGACCTTCGCGTCCTTGGTGGGCGTCGGCGGGGCAAGCGGCGCGGCGGCGGCGGGCT
>JANNWK010000723.1:0-2694 GCA_031408355.1 Myxococcales bacterium | reverse complement strand
GCCGCGATCGCGCGCTCGCACACCCAGGCTCGCATCTGCTGGGCACGGACAAGCTAGGTCGCGACGTGCTCTTCGTGACGCTGAAGGGTGCGCGGGTGGCCTTGCTCGTAGGCGGCTTCACCAGCCTCATTTCCATGCCGCTCGCGCTGCTATTTGGGGTGCTGGCCGGCTACTTCGGCAAATGGGTCGACGACAGTGTGTTCTTCGTGATGAGCACGCTGGCCTCGATGCCAAGTGTGCTGCTCTTGGTGGCCATGATCACGGCGCTGCCGCGGGGCACGATTTGGGTTTGCCTGGCGCTCGGCGTGACAAGCTGGGTGGGCTTTTGCCGCCTGGCGCGCGGCGAGACGCTCAAACTCCGAGAGCTGGACTACGTGAATGCGGCTCGAGCACTGGGAGCCTCGCATACTCGGATCATCATTCGGCACATCCTGCCCAACCTCTTGCATCTGGTGCTGATTCGCTTCGTGCTCCTCTTCTCGGGTCTCGTGTTGTCCGAGGCCGTGCTGGCCTGGCTCAACATCGGTGTGGACGGTAGCTGGGGGCAGATGGTGGCCCAAGCCAAGAACGAGCTGTCGCGCGATCCCGTGATCTGGTGGAACGTAACCGGGGCGACGCTGGGCCTCGTGGGTCTGCTGCTCGCCGTTAACGTCGTCGGCGACACGATTCGGGACGCCTTGGATCCTCGCACCCGCGGAGAGCGCGGTTGAAGGCGCTGCTCGAGGTCGAAGGCCTCGTCACCAGCTTTCCGAGCGGGAAGGCTGAGGTCGCGGTGGTTGACGACATCTCCTTTTCGCTGGCTACGGGAGAGGTCCTGGCGTTGGTTGGCGAATCGGGCTGCGGCAAATCCATGACCGCTCTTTCGATCATGCGCCTGGTGCCGAAGCCCGGGCGGGTGACGGCTCGGCGCCTGTGGTTGGACGGCAAGGAGCTGCTTCAGCTGTCCGTACCTGAGATGCGCGGTGTGCGCGGCACAAGTGTCGCGATGATCTTTCAGGAGCCCATGACCAGCCTGAACCCAGTGGTGCGGGTCGGTTTGCAGGTTATGGAGGCGGTTCTGCTGCATGAGCCGGTCAGCAAGCCAGCCGCCCGAGCGCGCGCCCTTGAACTCTTTCGGCGCGTTGGCATTCCCGACCCGGAGGGTCGACTTCAGGCATTTCCTCACCAGTTGTCGGGCGGCCTCAAGCAACGCGTGATGATCGCCATGGCGCTCGCGACGCGCCCGAAGCTCTTGATTGCTGATGAGCCCACCACCGCGCTCGACGTGACGATTCAAGCGCAAATCCTCGAGCTCCTCCGGGAGCTGCAGCGCGACTCCGATACCGCCATCTTGCTCATCACCCATGATTTGGGAGTCGTCAACGAGCTGGCGGATCGCATCGCCGTGATGTACGCGGGCAAGGTGGCCGAACACGGTTCGCGCGCCGACGTGCTGCAGAGGCCCAGCCATCCGTACACCAAGGGGCTGCTTCGGGCGATCCCAGCGCTAGCTACGCGGGGCGAGCGTTTGTACGAGATCAGCGGGACCGTGCCGTTGCCCAAGGACTTCGCCAAGGGCTGCCGCTTCTGCACGCGTTGCCAGGAGGTGTTCGAGCCGTGCCGTGACACCGTTCCTGAGGCTACACAGCTGGCGCCTGGGCACGTGGCCTATTGTCACGCACTCACGTCCGCGCACGTCCCGCCCAAGCAGGCTGAATGAGCGAAGCAAGCGAGCCCGGCTTGAGCCCCGCCAGCGTGCCCCTTGGCGACGACGCGACTCGCAAGCTGCGCGCAGGCTCGCGCGAGCCCCTCTTACGCGTGGAGGGGCTGCGCACGTGGTTCCCGGTAAAGAAGGGCGTGCTACGCCGCACGGTGGGCCATGTTCGGGCCGTGGACGGCGTGGATCTGCGCGTCATGCCCGGCAAGACGCTAGCGCTCGTGGGCGAATCGGGCTGCGGCAAGACGACGGTGGGACGCTCGATCCTACGGCTGGTGCCGGCCACGGCGGGCAGGGTGCTGTTCGACGGTAAGGATTTGCTGGCGCTACCAGAGGCCGAGCTCAGACCGCTCCGCCGTCATATCCAGATGGTGTTTCAGGATCCGATGACCTCCCTCGATCCTCGCCTGCGCGTCAGGGACATCATTGCCGAGGGCATGGAGGTGTTCGGGATGGGTGAGAATGACGCCGAGCGTACGGAGCGCGTCGCTGCGCTGCTCACCCGGGTGCAGCTGAGTCCGGACCACCTTTGGCGCTTCCCGCACCAGTTCTCAGGCGGTCAGCGCCAGCGCATCGGCATTGCGCGCGCGCTCGCGGTGGAGCCCAAGCTGCTCATTTGCGACGAAGCGGTGTCGGCTCTCGACGTCTCGATTCAGGCCCAGGTCCTGAACTTGCTCGGGGATCTGCGCGACGAACTTGGTCTCACGTACCTGTTCATTACCCATGATCTTTCGGTGGTGCGTTACCTGGCGGACGACGTAGCGGTCATGTACCTCGGGCAGATCGTGGAGAATGCGCCCAATGAGCAGATCTTTAGTGACCCGGCGCACCCGTACACTCAGGGCCTGCTGGCTGCCGTCCCCTCCATCGATCCGACAGCGCGCCGCGTGAAGGTGGCGGTGCTGGGCGATGTGCCTTCGCCGGAGCATCCCCCGCAGGGCTGCCGCTTCCACACCCGCTGTCCCAAGGCCTTCGAGCGTTGCCCCGTGGAGGAACCC
>JANNWK010000722.1:0-3490 GCA_031408355.1 Myxococcales bacterium | reverse complement strand
CTGCAAGAGGTCTTGAAAGAAGAGCTTACTTTCTTGGGCCATCGCCAACTTGAGTTCGCTAGTGATCCCCGGAAACACATCGGCCTTCGGCTCATGTGTCGGCAACCTGGACAGCTGCAACCACTGGCTGGCGAAGACGTCCGACATTGCGATGCCCTTCGGATCTGCCAGCAGGCGCGCGACCTGCTGCGCGAGCACCTGGTCATCCTGAAGCGTGCCTTGAGCCGCGAGCGAGAACAGCTCGTCATCGGGCATGGAACTCCAGACGAAGTAGGCCAGGCGACTGGCCAGCTCGTAGTTGTTCAACGGATGCGGAGCGGCAGAGGCCGGATCGGGATCCAACTCCACGAGGTACATGAAGTGGGCCGAGGTGACAGCGCCGCGCAGGCCAAGCTTGAGCTGCTCTTCTGCTGACCCGCCCGCGGCCGCCTCGGTCGCGGCCAGAGCCATCAGCCGGTCCACCTCGCTAGCGCGGACGGGCCTGCGCCAGGCGCGGGGCAAGAAGGCCTCCAGAGCTGCGCGGACGCACGCCGTGCCAGCGGCCAAATCGCAGGTGACGAGGCGTGCTCGCTGTGCCGGATCGGCGAAGGCCGCCTCGATGAGCGTGGCAGCGCCAGACTCGAACGCCGTGAGATGGTTGGCGACCACGGACTGTGGGCCGGAAGCCTTGTCGAAACCGTCCTGGCCGATGTCGCCCGGGAACACGTCGGCCGGGGTCAAGGCGGTCCCCAGGAGATCGCGGACCGTGTTGTTGTACTCGGCGCGCGAGATGCGCCGGACGAAACCCTGGCCAATGGCCGGCGTCGTGGTGGCCTGGGCCCCCGTCCCCGCCGTGGCAGCGCTCGCTCCGCCAGCACTCGCTCCACCAGCATGGGAGCCCGTCCCATCCGGGCCGAGGGTGGCCGTACAGGCGAGGAGCCCGAGGGAACCCAGCAGCGTGCTGAGGGTCTGGAGGCGGGCGAGTTTCCGCGGGTTCGACTGTTCCATCTCGGGCTTGGCTCCTAAAACTGCCGCGCGGCAGGTCCGTGACTTGAATGAGCGCCGCCCGGCGAGAAAGTTGTCACAACTATTTCGCGGCCCGGCCGAAGGCTTGTCCCGGCCGAGGCCCGCTGCTGGCCTTGGACGCCGAACGCAGGCGCGGCTACCGCTAGGGGCATGCCGTCACCTATGGCCGTGCCCCTTGCCTGGAACCTCGTCGCCGGCCCCTACGCGAAGCGGATTCGCGCGGCGTTCGAGCCCTACTCGCGCCGCGCTCTCGAGCTCGCTGGCACGCGACCACAACAGCACATTCTCGATGTCGCTACGGGTCCTGGAACGCTCGCGGTGTTGGCAGCTCAGGCGGGTCACCGCGTCACCGCGGTGGACTTCTCGTCAGAGATGCTGGCCGAGCTGCGAGCACGCCTCGATGGTACACTGCCGATCACGGTGGAGCAGGCAGACGGCATGGCGCTCCCCTTTCCGGATGCGACCTTCGATGCTGCCTTCTCGATGTTCGGGTTGATGTTCTTCCCCGATCGCGCCCAAGGCTTCCGCGAGCTCCATCGGGTGCTGCGCCCGGGGAGCCTCGCCGTCATCTCGAGTTGGCGGCCCATGGCGGAAGTGCCGATGATGGCGGCCGTGTTCGCCGCACAGCGTGAGATCCTGGCGCTACCTCCGTCGCCGCCCATCGAACCGGTGCTGGCGAACGAGGCCGCCTGCGTTGAGGAGATGAGCTGTGCCGGCTTCAGCCGGGTATCGGTCGAGCGCTGTACCCAGGCTTTCGAAGACTCTACTTTAGCCCAGTTTTGGAGCTGGTTTCCGGGGTCCTGCGCGCCTTTGGCGCTCGCGCGAGAAGAGCTAGGCACCGACAGCGAGCGCGTAGAGCAGGAAATTTTCGCGCGCCTGCTGGCGCAATATGGCGACGGTCCAGTGAAGGTCGAAATGACCGCGCTGCTCACGCGCGGCACGTGCCCTTAAGCCCCCAGCGTCGCACCCGCAGTGGCTGAACCACAACGCCCCTGAATCGGTCCCAAAATGATCTAAGGGCTGGTCGCCCGCGCCTTGCTGTTAAGCGCGACGAGCGGCCAGCCCTCGAGATGCTGTCCCCCCAAACTTCTCAGGCGATCGCGTCCTTGAGCACCTTCACCGGGCGCGCCTTGACGGCCTTGCTCGCAGGCTTGGCAGCGAACGTGGTGGGCTCCTTGGTGAAGGGGTTGATGCCCTTGCGCGCGGCTCGCGCGGGCTTCTTCACGACGATGAACTTCGCGAAGCCTGGAAGAACGAACACGCCGTTCTTCTTCAGCTCTTTGTGTCCGATCTCCGTGAGGGCATCGAGCATCGCTTTCACGCCCTTGCGTGACGCGCCTTCACCGACGTTGTCGGCAATGGTCTGAAGGAGGGCGCTCTTGGTGAGTTTCTTGGGTGTTTTGGTCTTCGCTTTGGCCATGGGGACCATGAAAGAACATCCTTTGCGCACGAAATCTAGGCAAACCTATCGTCGACCCAAAAAAAGTTCCATAGCCCGCGGCTCCGCGGGAACTCATTCCGACCTCGCACGGGCACGCCGAGGGGTGGTGTTTGCGCCTAAGGATTCGGGCAACAAGCCCGCGTGGCGCCCGATAAATCCGATCCAAAGCGTCGGCCGCGGGACCTTGGGTTGGAACGACATGCGACCGGGCCAGACCTAAAATTCCCGCGTTTCGGTGGCGAAACACTGCACCAGCGCGGTGGCGGCTACTGAGCCGTCCCGCCGGAACCGCCGGAACCGCCGGAGCCGCCCGCGCCGCCGGAGCCGCCCGAACCGCCCGAGCCCGGACCGGTGAACGTGATGTCATCGACGGTAACGTCAACGTCGTAGGCGGTATCGGCTGCGCCCGTCCAGCTGAAGGCCCACTCGAGACCGACGAGATCCTTGCCGTTGACCGTCGCAACCGGAACGCCCGCCAGCACGTCGCTGAACTTCACGTTGACGACCGCGCCGCCCGCCGTGACCGGCACGTCGAAGGACGCGGGGTGGCACAACGGATACGTGTCGACGGTACCGGCGGGCACGCTGCAGCTGCCCTTCATGTTGACGGCGTCGAGCGCCGTCGTGGCGTTGGTCTGGAAGCGGAAGTTGAGCGTGCCCTTGGGTCCGGGGTTGCCCTTGATGTTGAAGGAGACGCCCGTATACGCCGAGGCGTCCGTGCATGCCGTAAAGTAGACGCCGAAGCCATCGTAGGCCTTGACGTTGCCCTTGACGTTGAGCGACGTGGCCATATCCGTGAGCGTGAGCGCGGCAGCTTGGTAGGAAAACGTGCCGCCCGGCGTGCCGAGAGCAAACGTGAAGTTGCCAGCGCTCGTCGGATTGGCGAGCAGGTCAGCGAACGAAGTGACCAGAGGGGCCGCGGGCTTCGTGCCGGCACAAGCAAAGCCGGTCCCCGCCGCGCCACCACCGGAGCCGCCCGTGCCACTGCCGGCCGTGCCGCTCCCCGCCGTGCCGACGATGACCCCGGTGCCAGCGGTGCCAAGC
>JANNWK010000721.1:0-3960 GCA_031408355.1 Myxococcales bacterium | reverse complement strand
GCACGTGCAGCGTGTAGAACCAACCGCGCGTTTGATCGAGCCCTTCAGCGATGAAGTCCGCCGGCAAGTTGTCCTCGACGTACTTTCGCTTCGCCTCGTCGAACGGGTAGTGGTTCTGCGCGTAGGGCATCGATCCGGACTCGAACCAACAGTCGAACACCTCGCTGAGCCGCCGCATCGTGCCGCCTGGAGTCTTCCTGGACGGAAAGGTAATCGGATCGATCGACTCGCGATGGAGATCCTTCACGCTGCCGGGCGCCAGCAGCGCGCGTTCCTCGAGCTCTTTGACCGAGCCGATGCACTCGAACTCGTCTGGAGCGTTGTCGCAGCGCCAGACCGGGATGGGCGTGCCCCAGAAGCGATTGCGACTGAGATTCCAGTCGCGCGCGTGTTCGAGCCAGTTGCCGAAGCGCCCGCTGCCGACGTGCTCGGGGACCCAGTGGATCTGCTGATTGTTCTTAACCAGCTGGTCCTTGATCTGCTCGACCTTCATGAACCAGGTCGAAAGCGCCATGTAAAGCAGCGGTTGGTCGGTGCGGTAGCAGTGCGGGTAGGCGTGGACGATGGTGTCGAGATCTACGAGCTTGCCCTCGGCTTTCAGCTTCTGAACGATGCCCTTGTCGGCGTCTTTCGCGAACTGACCTTTAAAGTCACTCACACGCTCGTCGAAGATCCCGGTGAGATCCATCGGGCGCAGCACCGGCAGGCCCTCGCGCAGGCCTACCTGATAGTCTTCCTCACCAAACGCCGGCGCCTGGTGCACGATGCCGGTTCCGGAGTCGGTCGTGACGTACTCGGCGGCGACCACCCTGAAGCACCAGCGCTCGCCGTTTTCACGCGTCTTATAGGCCGAAAAATAGGGTAACAGTGGCTCGTAGCGACGACCCACCAGCTCGCTCCCCTTGAGCCGCGCAAGCTCGCTCGTCTTACCCACACGACCTCGGGCCTGGTAGTCCGTGAGCCGACTGGGCTCCAGGTACACAAGCTCGCCGGTGTCTTCCAGACGCACCTTGACGTATTCCACATTGGGGTGAACAGCGAGTGCCAGGTTGCTTGGAAGCGTCCAGGGTGTCGTGGTCCACGCCCACAGGTAGGCGTCCTCGTCTTCAAGCTTAAAGCGCAGGGTGACGCTCGGATCCTGCCTGCGCTTGTGGCTCTCCTTCTTGGTCACAGGGTCGCGCTCCTGCGGACCCTGCGCCACCTCAAAGTTCGAAAGCGGCGTGCCGAGCGCGGGCGAAACGGGCTGGATCCGGAAGCCTTCGTAGATGAGCCCTTGATCCCAGAGTCGCTTGAAGACCCACCAGACGGACTCCATGAACTCGGGATCCATGGTCTTATACTCGTGCTCGAAGTCCACCCAGCGACCCATACGTCGTACGGTGTGCTCCCATTCGCGGGTGTAGCGCTGCACGCTGGCGCGGCAGGCGGCGTTGAACTTCGGCACACCGAAGGCCTCGATCTCGGCCTTGCCGCCGAGGCCCAGCTCTTGTTCGATCATGCTCTCGATAGGCAGCCCGTGGCAGTCCCAGCCAAAGCGTCGCTCTACATCGAAGCCCTGCATCGCAAAATAACGCGGAACGATGTCCTTGATCGTGCCGGCCAGCAGATGCCCGTAGTGCGGGAGACCGGTGGCGAAGGGCGGACCGTCATAGAAGACAAACGTCTTTTGCCCCTTGCTGAGTAGGCACTGCTTTTCCGTAGCGTACTGGGCCCAAAGCTCAAGGATCTCGGCCTCAAGCTTGGGCAGGTGAAACTCGGGCAGCGGTTCGCGGAAGGAGGATTTCGCAGCGTGAGGCATGGCTAGGGGTCGCGGAATGTAGTCTTTGCCGCGCCCCGGGGCCACCACCGCCCGGGGCAGATATCCGCTCCGTGACTCCGTGCCGCTCTTTGGCTATGTTTGCGCTCCTAATGACCCCAAGCGAGAAGAACATCGTCAAGTGCTTGGTCGCCGTAGCCTGGGCGGACGGCAAACTGGCGGCACCTGAGGCGGGCGTCATTGAAGGGATGCTGTGTGGCTTCGACGCCACCGACGATGAAGAGCGCGAAGTTCTGGAGTACGCCAAACAGAGGCGGACCCTGGCAGAGGACGCTCCGATCGCCGCGCTCGGCCGCGAGGACCGTGAGCTCTTGCTGGCGAATGCGGCCTTGCTCACCCATGCGGACGGTGAGCAGAGCGAGTCGGAGCAAGTGTTGCTCGCCAAGCTCATCGATCTACTCGAGTTCAACGCGGAGGACGCCAAACAGATCCTCGAGTCTGCTCAGGACGGCGCGCTGACGCTTTCGAGCAAAGCGCTCGAGTAGAACTCTAGCGTTGCTTCAGCGCGGACGGCGGCACCAGGGATTCGCCGCGACCGAAGCCGGACACGCCCCCGGAGACAATGAACGTCATGAGCTCTGAGCTTGCGGCGTCGAGCAGCTCCACCTGGCTCCGCGGTACGACCATCAGCTGACCGGCGAAGTTGTACGACTGCGGAAAGTAGACCGCTACGTGATCGGGCATGCCCAGCATGTGAAGCGCCTCGCGGGTGACGAAGCCCAGCACGCGAGCATCGCTGGCCGGCCATAGCGCGACGGCCGCCGGCTGGTCGAAGCTCTTTCGGTCACCAACGAACGCCCGAAGAAGATCCTTGATCGAGGTGTAGAGCAGCTTCACCAGCGGCATGCTCGATAGCAAGCGATCGGTGAGCTGAAACAGGCTTCGGCCCACGACGTTGGTCGTCAACAGTCCAACCAGCGTGACGAGAGATAGCGTCAGAAGCAGGCCAACACCCGGGATCCCGATGGGCAACAGCTGATCGATGAAGCGAAGCGTGCCGTAGATCGCGTAGCCGGTGATTCCAAGGGGCGTCAGCACCAAACAGCCGCGCACGAAATAGCGAATCATAAGCTTACCCATGGTGGCCAGCCTAGTTTCGGATTGCCGGCACCGAAAGCAGCAATCAGCCGTTCGCGATTCGAAGCGCTATGGCTTGTCGGATTGAAGCGTCGCCAGGCGTTCCAAACCCTCGAGACGCTGCAACACGAAGCGCTCGGTGGGCGAAAGTCTATCAGCGACAAGCCTGAGCGAATCTAGATAGTCGCGCAGCAAGTTACGGTCGAGGCCGCGGACTCGGCCGACCAGCGTGTACAGCTCGTCCACGATCGGTAGCGGCATGGGCTGGGCGAGGGCCCGGTACAGACGTACCGTGAAATCTAGCCAGCTGGTCTTGTTGGTGGAGGCGGCCAGCTTGAGCGCGTAGCGCGCGGCACTGCGGGCGATCTCCGGGGCGACGCCGCGGCCGGTTGTGGCGTCGGCCAACGCTGCTACGAGGTGAGAGCCGATGAGGTGCTCCGCTTCCTCGCCGCGGCCCAGGGCGAGCGCCTTGTCGACGACGCCGCTTAGCAGCTGAAACGCGTCCGCGCGGCGCGTGGCGATCGACACGTCGTCGTCGGCGAAGCTGGGCAGGCGTGGGGTCTGCTCCGGCCTCACTGGGCGCATTGCGGAGATGGTCTCCGTGCGGCGAGGCCCTGGCTCATCCACTTCGATGAGCGACAGCGAGTCGTCGCCGATCGTGATGACGTCGCCACTGCGGAGTAGCGTCGGCACAGAAATGAGCTCGCCGTTCACGAGCACGCCGTTGCGGCTGTTGCAGTCCGCTACCTCGATGCCCGCTTCTGTCAGGGTGAAGGTGGCGTGACGACGTGAGACCAACGGCCCGACCAGAGGGATGTCTGCGGCCGAGCTGCGGCCGGCCGTCGTAATGCGAGCCGTGAGAGGGTAGTCGCGGCCGCCGAGTCGAAGCGCAACGGGCGCGCGCGCGCGCGCGGAGTCCACTGTCGGCCTGCGAATCGAGATCGAGTGCCTTGGCGGTCATCGCTTATAGAACTATCCTGCCTGCCTACTCCCGTCTACACCCAACTACATGTGGGCCGCTGGCTCGTGAGCCTGCCGCGACGCGTTAGGGCCAAGTCCCCTTGAAA
>JANNWK010000720.1:0-4818 GCA_031408355.1 Myxococcales bacterium | reverse complement strand
CCACGCTCCATCACCTTGCGCATGGTGCTTCAGTTTGGCGCGGCTGTCGTGGTGATGGCGTTTGACGAGCAAGGTCAGGCTGCCAGCTGCCAGGACAAGATCCGTATCTGCGAGCGCGCCTACCGAATCTTGCTCGAAGAGGGTATTTTGCCCGAAGACATCATCTTCGATCCGAACATCCTGACCGTTGCTACCGGGATGGAGGAGCACAACAACTACGCGGTCGATTTCATCGAGGCCACTCGTTGGATTAAGGCGAACTTGCCCCATGCCAAGGTGAGCGGCGGCGTCTCCAACATTTCGTTCAGTTTTCGCGGGAACAACCGAGTGCGTGAAGCGATGCACTCGGCGTTTCTCTATCATGCCATTCAAGCTGGCATGGACATGGGCATCGTCAACGCGGGCATGCTCGAGGTCTATGAGGAGATCGAGCCGGAGCTGAAGCTGCTCGTGGAGGACGTGCTGCTCAACCGGCGCCCCGATGCGACCGAGCGCTTGGTCGAGTTCGGAGAGAAGCTGAAGCTCGAGGGTAGCGGCGTTGTCGCAAATGAGAAGAAGGCGGAGGAGTGGCGGCAGGGCACGGTCGAGCAGCGGTTGTCGCACGCGCTCGTCAGAGGCATCGACGCCTATATCGATGTGGATACGGAGGAAGCGCGGGTCAAGCTCGGTCGGCCGCTGGCCGTGATCGAGGGTCCACTGATGGACGGCATGAGCGTGGTCGGGGATCTCTTCGGTGCTGGCAAGATGTTCCTGCCTCAGGTGGTGAAGTCCGCGCGGGTCATGAAGAAGGCCGTGGCCTATCTAACGCCGTACATGGAGATCGAGAAGGCCGAGCGTCTCGCGGCCGGACAGGTCGTGAAAACGCAGGGGAGAATCGTGCTCGCGACCGTAAAGGGAGATGTTCACGATATTGGCAAGAACATCGTGGGAGTCGTGCTCGCCTGCAACAACTACGAAGTCTTCGACATGGGGGTGATGGTCTCGTGCGAGAAGATCCTGGAACGGGCCAAGCAAGAGAAGGTCGATCTGATCGGCTTGAGCGGCCTGATCACGCCTTCGCTCGATGAGATGACCCACGTTGCGCGCGAGATGGAGCGTCAGGGATTCACGATCCCCCTTTTGATCGGCGGCGCGACGACCAGCAAGGCCCACACGGCCGTCAAGATTGCGCCGCACTATAGCCAGCCGGTCGTGCACGTGCTGGACGCGAGCCGAGCTGTGCCGGTGACAACGAGCCTGCTCAGCGATGAGCGTAAGCCGGAATTTGTGGCTCAGCATCGCGCCGAGTACGAGCGGCTTCGCCAGCTGCATAGCGGTCCGAAACACAAATTGACGTCGCTCGAAGCTGCTCGAACCAACCGCACGCCCATTGCGTGGCGTGCCGAGGACCTTCCGAAGCCCGAACGGACCGGCGTGCGAGTGTTGCGTGAGTTTCCGCTCGCAACGCTGCGAAAATTCATCGATTGGACGCCGTTCTTTCACACCTGGGAGCTCAAGGGCGTCTACCCGCGCATTCTCGAGCATGAGAAGTACGGCGAGCAGGCGCGGCAGATCTTCCAAGAAGGCAACGCCTTGCTCGATCACATTATCGAGGCCCAGCTGATCAAAGCACACGGCGTGTATGGGCTATTTCCCGCCAACGCGCTGGGCGACGACGTGGAGCTGTACACGGACGAGCAGCGCACGCAGGTGCTCGGCCGTCTTCACTTTCTGCGCCAACAAACCCAGAAGGACAAGGGCGAGCCCAATCGGTCCCTGTCTGATTTCATCGCGCCCAAGGACTCCGGCCTCGCCGACCACGTTGGCGCTTTTGCCGTGACGACCGGGATTGGCCTGGCTGAGGTCGTCGAGCGCTACAAAGCGGACAACGACGACTACAACGCGATCATGGCTGAGGCGCTGGCAGATCGGCTTGCGGAGGCTTTCGCAGAGTGCCTACATCAGCGGGTACGCCAGGAGTGGGCCTACGGTCGCAAGGAGCAGCTGACGATAGACGAGCTGCACCACGAGAGGTACCAGGGCATTCGACCGGCCGCTGGCTACCCCGCCTGCCCGGATCACACGGAGAAGGGCACGCTGTGGAAGCTCCTTCAGGTCGAGCCGAATACGGGCATGAAGCTCACCGAGTCCTACGCCATGTGGCCGGGTTCCAGCGTGAGCGGGCTCTATTTCGCCCACCCGGAGGCCCAGTACTTCAGTCTCGGTAAGATCGACCGCGATCAGGTCGCCGACTACCACGTGCGCAAGGGCCTGACGCTGCAGGAGGTCGAACGCTGGCTCGGCCCCAACCTTAACTACGACCCCGCCACGTAGGCCGCTGGCCGAGCGCTAGCGCAGCGCGCTGGGGTCCTTGCGGTAGTGGTAGCGGAGTTGCTTGGTCGAGTAGCGAGCGCTCTGGCCCACCGGGCAAGCGTCGCGGACGGCGATCCAGGCGTCTGCGTGCTGCGCCGTAGTAGCAGCATCCGGGGTCGGGCCGGATAGCTCGAGCGCGCGTGCGAGCGCGGGCAAGCAGGGCTTGGCGCAGCAGACGCAGGGGCTGATGAGCGGTGGAGCGGCTTGCTCGGGCCCGGCCACGTCGATGACCACGACGGCCCGCAGCGCCAGCCACGGCCCGTGCACCGGATGGATGCTGAGGTGGCAGGGCGCGAGGCTCGCGAAGCCAATGGCTTCAGCCAGTCGCTGAATGGGTAGAGCCCGTGGTCGCGTGACGTGCGCCCAGTGGATCTGGTGCGGCCGATCGGTGGCCAGGGCGAGCAAGGCGGTCAGGCGTGATTCCAGGTAGCTCTCAAGTGGGTGCTCACGTGCGCCGAGCTCGGGCTGCTCCGCCAACGCCCCAATGAAGGCCGGCCAAAGTGCTCGCGTGTTGCCCAGGAGGACGCCAAGCCGGTCGCGGGCGGGTGATTCGGCGGGGCCCAGGGTTTCCTGGTGCAGCCCGGTGGAGAAGGGCTGAAGTAGATCCAAGCCGATGCGGGTGCAGCCCTGGCGCAATCGCTGGCAAATCGCGGGCCATTCCTGGGCTGTCACACGACGTAGCTTAGCGCAGCGGCCGAAACGCGGCTGCCCGCCTTAAGTGTGAGCGGCGCTGAGCCGTAGCTGAGTCCTGGGCGGAGGCCGTGCCATGTCGTTACCTGCAGCCAAGCCGAAGGTCCTGATCATCGACGATAGCGAGATCGTCCTAGAGGTGACTCGAGGCGCGCTCGAAGGGGCGGGCTACGAGGTAGTGACTCATGATAGGCCGGGCGGCTCGGTGGCGCTCATCCTGAGCGAGAAACCTGATCTGGTGCTGATGGACGTACAGATGCCAGGGCTGGGTGGCGACACGATCGTAGCGGTGTTGCGCAAGGCGCAGCCCGAGGCGGACACGGTCGTTCTGCTCCACTCGAGTCTCCCGGTCGACGTGCTTCGGCACAAGGTGACGGCGTCGGGGGCCAACGGCTACGTCCAGAAGAGTGGTGACATCTTTGGCCTAGTGCGGGATCTTGCGCGCTGGCTGAAGGGGCGGACCAGCAGCGGCAACATGCGAACGGCCGCCGCGTTCGGTGCGGGTGAGGAGCCTCGGGCAAGTGGTAGCTGGCCTATTGCGGGGCGACCCAGCGCAGCGAGCGGCACGGCATCTCCAAGCCGTGAACCCGGCGCGACGGCTGCGTCGCGACGAAGCAGCGGCACGCGTAGCCTGAACATGCCGAGCGCCTTGCTGGTGGACGAAGATATGGGCGTGCTTGGGACCTACCGGGACCAGCTAAAGTCCGAGGAGCTGCTGGTGGAGTTTGCGCTTTCCGGACGCCAGGCGCTGCGGCGCATCTTGTCGGACAAGCCTCCGGCCGTGGTGCTCTTGGATTTCCAGCTGCGCGATCTTGCGGCAGCTGAGCTCTATCGCCAGGCGGTTGCGGCCGATCCCGGCTACCAACAGCGCTTCATCCTGGTCGCAAGCTCGCGCTCGCTCCCCTCGCTGAGCGCGTTCCTTTCTGAATTCTCGGGACCTTTTCTGAACAAACCTATCGAACGCGGCGAGCTGCTCGCGGCGCTCTCCACCTGTCTTAGTGCCGTGCGGTCCAGCGGTCGCGCAACTTGCTGAGCAGCGACTCGTCCATCGTTCGGAGTTGGGCGATGTGGGCGGCCTTGTCGGCGCCGCTTGAGCCTTGGACCGAGAAAGACCCCGCGCTGCCGCTGGTCCACTCGCCCTGAGGCGGCACGCTAAGGAGTTGCAGGAGCAGCCTTGAGCACTCCGTTGTGCTCGCGTAGCCGGGTGTTTCGATGGTGGAGTGGGTGACGGCGAATAATTTCCTCCCCGCAATCGCCGGTCCGCCGAAGGCGACGAAGGCTTCCAGCGCGTTGGGCGCGAAGTTTCGCTTCCGGCGGTCGATGAAGGCGGCGTGGAGACCGTCGGCGAGCAATACTGCGTCGACGCGAGCGAGATCTCCCGGGCGCACGATGAGCTTCTCAACAGCCGCGTATCCGGCGCTCCAGGCGCTGAGCGCGACGCGCCTGGGCTCGGCAGGATTTCCACCGCAGTGAGGCGTGGCCGCGAGCTCGATCTGGCGCAGCAGGGAACTCAGCATGCCTTCGGCCTGAAAAACCTGCGAGTAGAGCTCAGCGCCATTGCCCACGTTGAACACGGCCAACACGGCGTCGAGGTTGGCCTTCTCGACCAGCTCGACCACGTAGTTGTGGGCGCCGTGAAAATGCAGCACGACGTCGTGCGAACCCCGGCAGGTCTCGGGAACGTAGACAATGCCACCCGAATACGTGTTGGTCTGGCGGAAGCGCAGCTTGTCCGTCGCGGCGGGAGCAGCCTTGGCTGGTGGACCGGCGGGCGGC
>JANNWK010000719.1:0-6756 GCA_031408355.1 Myxococcales bacterium | reverse complement strand
CCGACAATCGCCTGACCTCAGGCTCCTTCATGGCAGCGCTCGCATCCCACCCGCAGCATACGCGCGTTTCTCGTCCGGACCGTAGTGGTCGCAAGCCCGCGGGAATTTCCCGCGAGAAATGGCGGGAAATGGGCCAGCGCCGCGCTTTGGCTAGCGAATATAGATGCGCTCGTAGCGCCACCAGGTGGGGCTCGCGGTCCCGGGCGCGGCGTCAGCGCAGGAAACGCCGGTGTGGAGGCCCGCCAGCGAGTCGGCTTGGTCGCGCCGCAGAATGACCAAGCCCCGGTGTAGCTCGCCGTTGTCGGCGCGCCAGAACGAGCCATTCGGTTCGCACAGATCGGTCCGCCCGGTGAAGGCATCCATCAGGTTGAGGCCCATTTGAAACTCGTCTCGAATCACGTCCTTGTCGGCGGCGAACGGCTGCAGGTTCGCGCCTGGACAGCCTGCCCCCCACTTGTTCCCGCCGAAGATACTGTAGCAAAGCGTGGTGCCGGCGAAGGAATAGCTGGCACGAATCATCGTCCAAGCAAGATCATCTCGCAGCAGGAAGGAGTCACATACCTGCAGGGCGTCTTCGCAGCCGGGCGAATTGGCGTAGGTCGTGACCACGAGGCCCCCGTGCTCGTCCTCCGAGAAGGCGACCGTCGCGCGCTCGGCAGCCTCCTGCGCCAGGAGGTCTCGAGTGACGAGCATCCACCCGCCGCCGTCCTCCGCCATGTCACAATAGACGCGCCGGGCAGCTAGGGCTGATGGCTCGATCACATAGGCGCCATTCTGCAGAGCCGGACGCTGTTCCCGCAGCTCCGAACAGGAACTGGGCCAGCCGCAGGATTGTTCGCGGCAGATCTGCGTATCGCCGCAGTCACTTGTCTGCAGACAGGGGCTGGCGGTCGCCCCTCCGGCCCCACCCCCCGCCGTCCCGGAACTCACGGACACACTCTTGATGGGTTCGACCGTGACCTCGCAGGCCCCGCTGAGGGCACAGCTCACGAGAATGGCTCCCAGTTCGAGGTTCGCCAGAAGCCGCATCGCGTATGGGAGAGCACTCTATCCTGCCGGGTAAGTTCTGTCGCGAGAAGAAGGAATGTGAACCATACTCGACGCCTCGTGGCGACAGCAGGGTTGGTACTGAAATGGTTGTGACGCCCATCAGTTTTAGTGGCGATGAAGCCACGCTAGCGCGAGCCGTGCTCGCGGGGCACCCGGGCGCCGTTCGCGCCCTCTACGACCGCTATTCAGGCAGCGTGTACCGGAGCTTACGCCGATTGATGGGAGCCGATCCGGAGCTAGAGGATCTGTTGCAGGAGGCGTTCATTCAGGCTCTTGATGGCCTTGCTGGCCTGCGTGAACCAGAGAAGCTCGGCGCGTGGCTCACAGGCCTGGCCATGAACGTGGCGCGCAGTGCCCTCCGACGAAGGGCGCGCCGACGACTCCTTTTGGCCTGGTGGCCCACGCCCCTCGAGCAACCCAGCCACACCGTCAACGCCAACGCGGGGCTGGTGGAGACCTATCGGATCCTGGACATGCTCCCGGCCAACGAACGCATCGCCTTCGCCTTGCGCTTTATCGAAGGGATGACCGTGAGCGAGGCCGCAGAGGCTACGAACACCTCCGAATCGACGTTCAAACGCCGCCTAGCGCGCGCGGAGCAGCGGTTTACGAAGGCCGCAAGGAACCACCCGGTGCTGAAGGGCTGGATGGAAGAAGGGACGCGATGGACCAACGCACAACAGGCCTGAGCCGGCTTGGCGAAAGAGTCGGGGTCGAGCTGGACACCGACGACACCCAGCGTCGGGACGTTCTCGACGCCGCCCGGCGCGGATTTATCGATTCGTTTGAGCGGCGGGCTCGCGCGCCGGGTAGTTGGCGTGGGCTCCCCTCGCTGCGGCTGGCGGCCGCGGGCATCGGAGCGGTCGCGCTGGTGGGGTTCGCGCTCTTCTTTTGGCCGCGCCAGGAGCTACATTTCACTACCGGAGCAGGCGCTGCCCTCGGTCTTGGGGAGCGGATCCAGTCAGGCAAGGAAACCCCAGTTTTGGTGCGATTCTCCGACGGAACCCAGCTAACCCTGCAGCCGACTTCACGCGCTCGAGTGGTCACGGCAGGGGCCGAGCAAGCTCGCGTGGTGCTCGAGTCCGGAAGCGCCGACCTCGACGTCGCCCCGCACCAGGGCCGTGAGTGGCACTTCGAAGCGGGACCGTTCGACGTGCGCGTCACGGGGACGCGTTTCACGCTCGGCTTCGAAGCGGCACGCGGCCTGCTCTCGTTGCGGATGAAGGCCGGCAGTGTCGTGGTTTCTAACGCTTGCACGAAGGAGTCGCGCACGCTGCGAGCACCCGACGAGCTGCATTGGAGTTGCCAAGAGAAGGGCCTGGCGCCGACTGCTACCGAGCTGCCCGGCGCTGGGCGGCCGGCTGTTGACAGCGCAGCGTCGGCGGTTGAGCCCGCAGTCAAGGCGTCGGCGCCGCGGTCGTCCGCGGGGGCTGCGCCTCCCGATTGGCGCGAGCTCGCTGCTCAACGCCAGTACGCCACAGCGCTACAAGTCGCCGAGGCCGCCGGCTTCGACGGTCTTTGTCAGTCGCTCGGGGCTCGCGAACTACTGCTGCTGGCAGACACCTCGCAGTCGGCTGGAAACCCGGCGCGCTACGAGTCAGCGCTGAAGGCTCTTCGAGCGCGATTTCCCAGCACGGACGCTGCGGCCAACGCGGCCTTTCGACTCGGGCGACTTGCCTTCGAAGGGCGGGGCACTTTCGCCGAGGCGGCCACTTGGTTCAACGCCTACGCCTCCGAACGCCCAGCGGGTCCGTTGGTGGGCGACGCGCTCGGTCGCATTCTCGAATCGCACCGCCGGGGCGGCAATTTAGCCGCCGGTCGTGTGGCGGCGCAACGCTACCTTGACCGCTTTCCCCAGGGCCCTCACGCCCCACTGGCGCACGCGACGCTCAGCGAATAGCCCGGCTCTCGGGGCTTCGGGCGGGTCGGCTACGCCTGCCATTCTCGCGGAAAGTTCTGGGGTGAGTCGAAGATCGCCGGTCCGCCTGGAGGCGTGAACCGATCGCTCCGGCTGGCGACGACCTCCCTTGTGAACGCCGACTTGGCCGCTACCGGTCAGGAACGCAGCACAAGGAGACCGTCTCAGCATGCGCACTTTGGGCGTTTCGGTTGGTGTGTCGTGGCTCTTGATGAGCGCGCTTTCGGCTTGCACGGGCGCCATTACCGGCGACGGTGGGGAGCTGAGCCCGGCGGGCAGGTCAACGCCGACCGGGACCCCGGCGGACGGACCCAATGCTGGACAGGAGGGCAGCTGTGCCGAGGAGCTCAACCCAGCGCCCATGAGGCGTGTGACGGCGTATGAGGCAGCGCCGCTCCTGGCCGCCTTGCTGGGCGTCCCAGCGCCGACGGCGAAGGCCCTGCCCGACGATTCACCGAACTCGCGAGGCTACCTCAACTCGGCCAGCGTGCAGGTGCTGCATCCGTCGGGCGTGGAACGCATGGTCGACCTGGTCATGCAGCTCTCGGATACGGCGACCTCGGCGGGAACGCTGCCTCCCGACTTTCGTCATTGTACAGATCCGGGCTTTGACGCCTGCGTCGAACAGGCCTTGCCGCGCTTTCTGCGACACGCCTTTCGGCGCCCCGCCACCGCCGAGGAAACCGCGCCGTTGTTGCAGCTCTTCCGGGCGGAGGGCTCCAACCGAGCGTCTTTTCGTTTGATGCTTCAGGCCGCGCTGCTCATGCCCCGAGCCTGGTTCATCGCTAGGCAGCTTCACACCGGGCAAGGTCCTGGGCAGGGCGCGCACGACGTGGCGGAACGGTTGGCCCTGCTGCTCTGGGGCAGCGTGCCCGACGCCCAACTCGAGTCACTGGCTGATTCGGGCGCACTCTTGAAATCAGAGGTCCTGCGCGCCGAGGTGTCGCGGCTGCTCAAAGACCCGGCGAGCGATCGCTTCGTTCAGCAGTTCGCGGATCAATGGTTGGGCCTCTCTGCCCTCGAGGCCATCGACACAACGCGCGAGACGCGCTTCGACGGCCTGCCCAGCGGGATCCTGGACGACATGCGGGCTCAAGCCGTTGAGCTCGTTCGCTACGTGGCGGCCAGCGGTCAGCCCATCTCTCAACTCCTCCTTTCGAGCGCGTTGCCGCTGAAGCAGAGTTTGTCCCCATTGGTATCCGCGGAAAGGCCCCTGTCGGTGAGCACGGCGTTCGAGATGGTGACTGTGCCGGCGCCGCGCGTCGGCCTCTTCGGCACTTCCGCCATTCTCACCCTTTCCAGTGACGATACGCGGACCTCGGTGGTCCAGCGTGGCATCAAGTTCTCGAAGAAGTTCTCCTGCCTGGAGCTGCCTCCGCCTCCCGCTTCGGTTCAGGCGCAGCTCCCCGCATTCACTGAAACACCCGACGGCAAGCCGTTGCCCGCCTACGAGGCGGCGGCGAAACGCCTTGCAGCGGCGGCATGCCAGGGATGCCACACCCGCATCGATCCGGTCGGGCTTTCTCTCGAGGCGTTCGACCCTATCGGGCGCTACCGCACGAAGTACGCGGATGGCTCAAGCGTATTCGCCGCCGGCAACGTGGCGGGCACCGAGGTCCTCAACTACGTGAGCAACGCCGAGGCGCTGGCGACCAGCGACGCCTTTGGTCGGTGTGTGCTCGACAACCTGGGCGCGTACCTTTCCGAGCAGGACCTGGGCCTCACCAAGCCAGACACCTGCAAGTTCAAGCAGGCAATAGCCCAGGCGGCTCCCAGCACGCCGCTGCGAGACCTCGTGATCGCCTTTGTGGCGGATCCGGATTTCTTGAAACTCTGAGCCCCCCCAACCCTCCCTACTAAGCCAGGAATCACCATGTCGAAATCTCAACGTCGGACGTTTCTTCGGGGCCTAGGGACCTGCATTGCCTTGCCCGCATTCGAATCGCTCCTGTCGACCTCGGCGTACGCTCAGGAAGTGAACCGGCGTCGGCTGGTCATGGCCTACATGCCCAATGGCTTCACGACGGGCTACTTCTCCAACTCTTCTGGGTTGGGGGTCATGCCGAGCCACACCTTGGCGGAGGTGGCTGAACACAACGCGGATCTGCAAGTGTTGGCGAAACTCCATAACCCGCTCAAGGGCGCGTACGACCAGGACTTTCATTGTGGGCACCAGGCCTCGACCACGTCGTTCTTCAACGCTATGGAGAAGAACGGCGGTTCCGACAGCTTCTTCCGCCAGAAAACCTGGGACAACCGGATCGCGGAGCGCATTTCGGCGACCTGCCCGATCCCGGCTATCTGCATGGAAATCGGCCCATGGCGCCCCAACATCAATTTCCAGCTCCAGCAATTCTCGTACGTCCAGGACAACGTTCCGCTCGAACACCAGACGGATCTGCAGGCCGTGTACGCGAGGCTGACGGGCTTCGGTAAGGACCCCTCCCAAGTCGATACCCGAGATCTTCAGCTGCGGGCCGAGAAGAAGAAGGTTCTGGATCTGGTGGTGCCCGAAATTCGAACGCTGCAAGGCAAGCTCACCAGCGCCACCGATCGCGAGAAACTCGAGCAATACCTGTCAGGCATCGAGTCGATTGAGGCGCGCCTTTCCGGCACCGCGCCGAGCGTGGCTTGCGACCTTTCAAGCTTGGCGGCGCGCGCTTCGGAGAGCGACTCGTATGGCTTTTCAGATCGCCAGGCGCTCGTCTACGATCTATCCGTTGCTATGCTGGCGTGCGATCTAACGCGAGTCATCTTGATCGCGGGCGGCGACAACGACTGGGAGTTCAACGGTACGATCCCCGGGCTCAGTGTGTCCAATTGGCACGGGGCGTCCCACGATCACCTGGATTCATTCAAGGCCATGGAAACCTACACGGCTCGAGGCTTCAGCTCGTTTCTAAGCAAGCTGAAGAGCCACGACGACCTTGGAGCAAGCCTCTTGGCCCGAAGTGCGGTGCTCTACATGACCGACATGACCCGAGACGACGATCCACACCGCGGCGAACAGATGAGCTATTTGCTCGCTGGGCAGGCTGATGGCCTCTACCGGCGCGGGACGGACGGCGCTGCGCGCGTGAAGACGCTTGACAAGGACGTCTACCACCTCTGGCTCACCATGATGCAGGACTTTGGCCTGGAGGCCTCCAGCTACGGCCTGGGTTCAAGCTCCATCTCCGAGCTTCGGACGTGAGCGCGAAGACGAATTGTCCGTGACGAGCCGGTTGTCGCGCTGATACTTTCGACCGAATGTGGAGCGGCAGGCCGAGAGCTAGCACTGGGCCGAGGCGGCTTCGCCTAGTCCTGGCAGCACTGCGGGCACTCCTCGGGCTGGTTGTTTTACTGGTGCTGGTTGCCTCCTTGGTAGCAGACGTGGCGGCGGCACCGGTCAAGCGGGAGCGCGTGGCCGTTGTCGACGGCGGGCCCAGCGATCTCTTCGTTGAAGCGTTGCGTCGAGAGCTGCGGAGCGCAGGCTTTCAGCCCGTGCTTGTCCGCGAGCACGAGCCGCTGCGGGGCAGTCTGCAGGAACTTGCCCGCGAGTGGGGCGTGATTGCCATCGTTCGCACGGTCCCGGAGGGGCGTGGCGTCGAAGTGTGGATCGAGTCCAGCGTCACGGGCCGACCCCTGCTGAGGCAGCGCGTCATCGATGAAGGCACGCGGCAGCCTGACGCGGAGCTTGTGGCACTTCAAGCGGTGGAGGTCCTGCGCTCCGGGCTGGCACCTGCACCGGAACCTGCTGCGACTCGCGCGAAAGCTCCGGCACGGGTCGTCCCACCTGCCCCCATCGA
>JANNWK010000718.1:0-1902 GCA_031408355.1 Myxococcales bacterium | reverse complement strand
CAGCATCGACATCGACGTCGATAGCGGCCCCACGTTCCAGCACATCAACGTCACCGGCGACCCCGTCCTCCCCGGCGGTTACGCCGTATGGCGGATGGAGTTCGGCAGTTGGAGCCAGCTCGGCAGCATCGGCGCCGTGCGTGTCGGCTCCGATGGTGGCGTGATCTGGGTCGTGCAAGATGACGGCGACATCTACGAATGGGACGGCAGCGCCTGGATTCAGCGCCCGGGCTGCGCGTACGACATCGCGCTCGGGGCCGATGGCTCGGTCTGGATCGTCTCTTGCGACATCCAGTTCACCGCCGGCTCGCCCATCAAGGGCTACAAGGTCAAGAAATGGAATGGCGCCAGCTTCGTGACTGCCGTGGGCGGTCAAGGGGCCTGGCGCATCAGCGTCGGCCCGGCCGCGCCCGGCGGCGTCAGTGTGCCGTGGATCGTGGATCAAAGCGGCGGGGTCTGGCGCCGCACCAGCAACCTCACCGCCAGCGGCAGCTGGGTGTCGCTACCCGGCACCGGCACGGACATCGCCGTCAGTCCCACGGGCAACGCCTGGCTCATCGGCACGGCCACCTCGCCTGGGGGCTACAAGATCTACGCCTGGAACGAGCAGCCGGCGTTGGCAGCGGGTATTCCCAACCCCGTCACGCGCTTTCGCTGGAAGCAGGTCGCGGGCGCTGCGGTCAACGTCAGCGTGGACCACGAGGGCTCGCCCTACCTGGTCAACAATGCCAAACGGGCCTACTGGGCTCAATGAGACGGCGAGGGCGCCGTGAGCCGGTTGCGTGCAGCTCTGGCCACGGTCGCGCTCGTCGGCTGTAGCGGCGCCCCGCCGCTCGAGCGCTCGGCGGAGCCCGTCGTTTACGATGACGACGGGCGTCGTGACTACTACCAAGTCCGCGATCCCACCGTGCAGGGGTTGATCGCAAAAAGCAGCGTGGTGCTCGTAGCCGACCGCTACCTCGACCGCAGCGCCGCCACGCTGACAGCCGACGCCCCGACGTTGCTCGAACGACATGGCTTGTGCCCTGACGAAGCCTTCGCGGACCAGCCGGCCGTGGCGTTTTGCAGCGGCGTGCTCGTCGATTGGGATCTGGTGCTCACCGCTGGACACTGCTTGCGCTTGCTCGATCCGGCCGACTTCTCGGTGGTGTTCGGCTATTACTACCGCGCGCCTCTCGAGCTGGCGTTGGAGCAGGGCGACGTGCACCGCGCGCTCGAAATCGTCGACGAGCAGCTCGATCCAGAAGGCGCCGAGGCCCGGCTCGACTTTGGCTGGCTCCGCCTGGCTGGCCCGGTGGACGCGCGCTTCCAGCCAGTGAAAATTCATACGCTCGATCCGCGGCTTCGCGATGGCGCCGCCATCGTCACTATCGGCTCGGCCAATGGCGCGGTGCTCAAGGTCGACGATTCAGGCCTCGTGGAACAGGCGCGCGACGGAGGCGATTTTTTCGTCGCGCGCAGCGACACCAGCGCCGGCTGGTCGGGCGGCGCTGCTTACGATGGCGACGGCGCCTTGCTTGGCATTCTGGCGCGCGGTGCTAGCGACTTGGAAGAAGCCCCGGAAGGTTGCGCGCGCGAGGTACGGGCTTCCGCCGCGGATCCCTCCGAAGAACAGTTCACGTTCGCGCACTCAGTGCTCGCGCGCCTGTGCGAGAAAGAGCCGACGCGCAGCATCTGCCAAGCCGAGTGCGGCAGCCCCTGCCAGGCCTCCACCCGGCCCGAGCCAAACGAAGCCGACCCCGCCGGCTGCAGCCTGGCGCCGGCCCCCCGGCGAACGCCTGGCTCCTTAGCGCTGTTTGGCTTGTTCGTCGCTGTGACGGCCAGCCTCGGGCGCAAGTGGCGCCGGCGTGTAGCGAGGCTCACATCGAAGCTTTGTCGACGTCGCTCAGGCTGACGCCCAGC
>JANNWK010000717.1:0-3094 GCA_031408355.1 Myxococcales bacterium | reverse complement strand
GCTAGTTATGTCGTGGGGAAGGTCCACCTGGGCGCCGGTCCCGAGCTACCGGCGGGCGGAGAGGTCGCGGTGCCCTTGGGCTTCTTCACGGCGATCGTGCTCTCACTGGGAGCGGGCTTTTATGAGGAGATCGCGTTTCGCGTGGCACTGTACGGTCTAGGGCGCAGGCTCGTTTTGGCGATGATGCCCGAGGCGCTGCCCGGTCAGAAGCTGATGGTTTCGCTCGGCTGGGCCGTGGGCTCGGCCGCGCTCTTCAGTGGCTGGCACTACTGGGGTCCGTACGGCGATGTCTTTGAGCTGCGCTCGTTCCTGTTTCGCTGGGTGTGCGGCCTCGTGTTCACTTTGATCTATGTGTTTCGCGGCTTTGCGCCGGTGGTGTGGACCCACGCTCTCTACGATATTTGGGTGCTCGCGCTTTAGCGACGAAGGCAACGCGCCTCTCAGGTCCGACGCGCGAAAGCGAAGTGCTCCACGTTGCCCTTCGGGCCGGGCACGCGACACGCGCAGTCGCCCAGCACCGTGAAGCCCGCTTCGCGCACGCCTTGGAGCGCGCGCTCGACGGCCGCGCTTCGTACTATTGGGTCGCTCACGACGCCGTGCCCGCGGGAGGCCTCTTCTCGGCCGACCTCGAACTGCGGCTTGATCAACGCGACCAAAAGCCCGCCCGGAACCGTGAACTTTGCGATCGCCGGCAACAGCTTTTCCAGGCTGATGAAGGAGGCGTCCACCACCGTGAGCGCTACCGGCTCCGGAAAGCTGTGTTCGTCGAGGTGGCGGGCGTTGGTGCGGTCCATCACGATGACACGCGGGTCTTGGCGGAGCTTCTCGGCGAGCTGCCCATGCCCGACGTCGACCGCGTAGACACGCGCGGCGCCCTGCTGCAGCAGGCAGTCGGTGAAGCCGCCCGTTGAGGCCCCGACGTCGACTGCCACTAGGCCGGCGACCGAGACGCCCAAGTCGACCAATGCGCCTTCGAGCTTGTGACCTCCCCGCGAACAGTAGCGTTCGAGCTCCGTCACCCGGAGGACGGCCTCCTCCGGCACCAGATCGCCAGCCTTCTCGATGCGACGCGACTCCCAGAACACCTGACCGGCGAGGATCCGGGCCTGGGCCCGCGTCCGGCTCTCGACCAAGCCCAGCTCCGTAAGTCGCACGTCGGCGCGGACTTTCTTCACGGCCACCCGTTCGGCGTGACGCGCTGCGTCGACATGTTCTTGCAACATTCGGTGGAGACGGGACACGATGCCGGCGCGTGTAGAAACCGAGGCCGCGGCGTGCAGGACATTGGCGCGTCGGCAGGCTACCAGCTCACAGGCCATTTCGTGCCCTCGAGCCCCATTTCGGAGGATCTTATGAACGACGGTAAGCTCAGGATCGTTGGTTGCTTCGCCGGCCTCGCCGGGTTGCTGTTCGCTAGCAGCGCGCTGGCCCAAACCCCCCCAGATGCGGCGCCTGCCGCGACTACCCCCGCGCCACCCCCCGAGCCCGCCGCTGCGGCCTCGACCGGTGGTTCCGCCGAGGTGGGCATGGCTCTGCCAGGGGCTGCTTCCGAAGCGGCGGCCGTGGCTGGCAGCTCCGACCACGACAGCGTCGTGGGTCGCTTGGCCATCGGCTATCTCGGCCGCAGCAGCATGACAATCGGTACGCTCGGGGGTCCTGGCGTCGCGAATACGGGGGCGACGATTGACACACCGGTGATCGGCGTCCGCTACTGGCTGAGCGATATGCTCGGCATCGATGCTGGATTGGGCCTTGGCCTGGTGAGTGGATCCAGTGAGCAGGCTGGCATGAACACAGACGCCCCGGGCCTCACCGTGTTCATGCTGCATGGCGGCGTTCCGCTCTCGCTGGCTTCGGCGCGCCACTTCAGCTTCCAGGTCGTCCCGGAACTGAATGTGGGCATCGCTTCCAGCTCGGTGGATATCGCGGGCGTGGAAACCAAGGTGAGTGGCTTTCACCTCGACGTTGGCGCGCGCGCCGGCGCCGAGATCCACTTCGGGTTCATCGACGTCCCGCAGCTCTCGCTGCAGGGCAGCGTGGGCCTGCGCCTGAATATGGACTCGACGAGCTACGAGGCGGGGATGGTCAACGCGAGCACCAGCTCTACCACTATCTCAACGACGGTCGGCGACAACCCGTGGAACATCTTCACGAGCAACGTCGCGGCCTTGTACTACTTCTGAACACACGCGTGTAAGCTGCGCTGGAGCCGTTTTCGGCTCCGGCGCGCCTTGCGCTATCCGGTGGATCCTTTAGGCTTCGTAGTGGCGAGCGCAAAGCTGGCCCGCGAGGAGGCTTTGTATGCTCACGAGACAGCTTATTGCAGTGGTTCTTGCCGCGTCGGGCTGCGTGTTGTTCGGTTGTAGCGCTGGCGAAACGAACGCCGTGTTTGCGCCGACCGACACGGGCGATCAGCCTTCTGGCAATCCGGATCAGCCCAGAAGCGGCACCGATCAGGCTCGGCCGAATCCTGACGCGCCACCCAGCAACCCGGACGCGCCACCCGCTGCCTCGGGCGGCGCGGGTCTGAGTGGGCTCTGTCACCAGCTCTGCGGAAGGCTGCAGGAATGTCCTGGAGGAGGCACCTTGGGGTTCCTCTCGCCGTATTGCCGTGAAGGGTGCGTGGTGCCCGAGTTCGTGCTGCCCTGCGAGAGCGAGCTGGTCGGCCTGCTCAACTGCATGGTGGCATTGCCCACGCTTTGCGCTCGAGAGGGCGAGCAAGGCGAGCAGATGGACTACTGCACTGAGGCGGCTAAGGCGTACAGCAAGTGTTCCGACAAGTCCGAGCCGGTGGATGGTCCAGGCGACGGCCCGCCCCAAAGGAGTTGCACGCTCGACGGCGGATGCGAGTGCCCTAGCGAGTGCGCTTCTTGCGTGTGCGAGAATGGCTCGGCGGCTGCTGCCACTGAGTGCCTTGAGGTCTGCACCACGCAGTAACAGGCAAAAATCACGCTCCGCGAGCTGAACCACGTCCTGATCGGGGTAGCCTTGTTGGCTGCGTCTTCGTCCTGCGGGTCGAGTCCTGTGCCCGCGGTCGACTCGGGGGGCGGTGGCTCGAGTGCTGCCGGGGCGGGGCCTGGCGGGCAGCCGCCGG
>JANNWK010000716.1:0-1575 GCA_031408355.1 Myxococcales bacterium | reverse complement strand
CATTCGGCAAGACGCCGCTCGAAGAGGTCAGCCCTCTTTCCTTCGACGTGAAGCAGGAGCGGCGCCGAGCTAGCCTGGCCGAGGTCATCGTCGTGGACTACTCGGGATCCATGGGGGCGAGCGTCGGAGCACGCACGAAGCTCGACCTCGCCAATGAGGCGGCCGTCAGGTCCTCCGAGCTGCTGGGCGCCGGGGACCGCCTGGGCGTGATGCACGTGGACACGAGCGTGGCGTGGACCATTCCGCTCGGCGAAGTCAAAGACCGCGAAGGGCTCGCCCAAAAGATCCGCGGCGTCGGCGTGGGTGGCGGCGGCATTTACATCGATCTTTCACTGCAAACGGGCTACGCGGCGCTCGCTCGCGAGTCTGTCCAGCTCAAGCACTTGCTGCTGTTTTCCGACGGCGCTGACGCCGAGGAGCGCTCGAAGGCCTTCTCGCTCGTCAGCGGTGCCAAGGCTCGCGGCATCACGACCAGCGTGGTGGCGCTCGGCAAGGGCTCGGACGTGCCCGACCTCGAACGCATGAGCAGGCTCGGAGACGGTCGATTCTACCTGATCGAGGACGCCACGCGCCTGCCCGCAGTCTTCGCACAAGAAACGATCCTAGCGGCGCGCAGCTCGATCAACGAAGTGGCGTTTCAGCCCAGCGTGAGCGGCCAGAGCCCGGCCCTGCGAGGAGTCGACTTCAACCAGGCCCCCGCCCTCACTGGCTACGTGGTGACCATCCCGAAAGGCCGCGCGCAAGTGCTGTTGAGCGGGCCCGAAGGCGATCCTCTTTTGGCGAGCTGGTCGGTAGGCGTCGGGCGGGCCGCTGTCTTCACCAGCGACTACAAGGACCGCTGGGGCCGGGCCTGGACGAGCTGGAGCGGCGCCGAGCGACTCTTCGGTCAGCTCGGCCGGGATTTGGCGCGCCGCGCGGACAACCCGCGGGTTCGTCTGGACGCAGATACCAGCGCCGGCGAACTCCGCCTGCGCGCCAGCGTGATGGATGAGCGGGGCCGGAGCGAGAGTCTGCGACGCTTGCTCGCCAAGGTGACGGCGCCCGACGGCTCGTCAAGCAGCCTCGCGCTCGATGCGGTCGGGGCCGGCTTGTACTCCGCCACCCTTCCGGTCGGTCGCCCCGGTGCCTATGTGGTCTCGCTGATCGACGAGGAGACGCAGCAGCTCGAGGCCACGACGGGCGCAGTGCTCTCGCTGGGCGACGAACTCCGCCCGACCGGCACGGACCGGGGACTGCTTCGGCGCATCGCGGAGCAAAGCGGCGGCAAGATGCGCGACACGCTGGCAGGCATCTTCCTCGATCGCGACGCGGTCCGCTTTGCGTACACACCGCTCGCGCCCTGGCTGCTTTGGACGGCCGCCCTGGGCCTGCTGCTCGCGGTCGCCTCGCGACGGCTGAGCCTGCCTGCGGCACTCGAACTCGCTCGGGCGCGCCTCGTGTCGCCCAGCGCCGCCGAGGTCCAGGGCGCCCCCGCCGCCGCCCCGTCCGCGTCGGCGGCGGGGACAGCGCTGCTGACTCGCCTCCGGGGGCGCCGAAAAGCCGAAGCTCCTTCCGCCGACGAACTACCGCCCAGCG
>JANNWK010000715.1:0-2234 GCA_031408355.1 Myxococcales bacterium | reverse complement strand
AGTTGCCGCCGCTGACCACGCGATTGTCCTCGAAAATGTCGTGCTTGTCGGCGCCGCCGCTGTGCTCGAAATTGGGCTGATCGGTGATGTTGTGGCTGATGTTGTTGTGGTGCGCGGCCGCGGACCAATCGTGGAGCCATTGGTAGCCGACGTCCTCGATGACGTTCCACTGCCAAGACATGTAGGCAGCGCCCTGATCCGGGAAGAGGCCCTCGCCGCGCGGAAGTCCGCGGAGGATGTAGTTGTAGTCCACTTTGGAATCGCGCTGGGGGCCGAGGGCATACACCGCGCTGCCATCGAAGGTGTGCTGCATGAAGTCCTCAAGGCGATTGAAGCGCACCAGGTTGCGCCCCGCCGTACTCTCCGGATGACTGGACCAGCCCCAACCGAGCGATATGCCAATGTAGGGGCCATAACGCAGCCAATTGTGCTCGATGACCGTGTCTTCGGTGTAGCCGACGAAGACAATGGCGCAGTCGCGATACTCCACACCGCTGTGGAAGATAGCGTTGTTCTTGATCAGGGTGTTCCGGATGGTCTCTTGAGCGGGGACTGCGTAGTCGTCGATGTGGCCGATAGTGATCGCGCGCCCCGAGATGTCGAGGAAACGATTACCGACAAGGCTGTTGTTGCGACTAGCGCGGTAGATGTCGATTCCGCCGGCTCCCAGGTGCTCGAACGTGTTGCCCTCGAATTGCAGTGAGTCGACCGCCGCGAACGTGAGGTTTGCGGGCATGACGAAGAAGCCTGAGTCGTAGTACTGGCCCAACGTTCGGTGCAGAAAACCAGACTGCCAAGAGGTGTAGCCAACGCTGGTGCTCGGCTCGTTCCACGTAGCATGGGAGAAAGTGATACCGCGAAAGCTAACGTGGTGGAGCGGCTGGGCCGCCGTGCCCTGGCCGCGCACCAGCGTCTCGAGCACGGGCGCGATGACACTGGCCGTCGCCATATCTTCGCCCTGTCGGGGCTTATAGAAAAGCTCGCCCGCAACCTCGTCAAGGTAGAATTCGCCTTCGTCATCGAGCAACTCATAGGCATTCTCGACCCAGCTGATGTCCTTGAAATGCCACCAACCGCCAGCCGGGACATCCTGACTGAGCTCCCAACACGGGCTCTGCAAGCGCACGTTGTTCCCGGTGATCGACTCGACCGGGCAGCGGTAATGCCGCCAGTCGAGCTCGCCGGACAGCTCGATCCGGGTAGGATTCTTGAAGCTGGCGAGCTCGCTCGTGTTGGCCGTAAACCCGTGAGCATTTCGGACCATGCCGTAGTTGCCCTGGCTGCGAGCCCGGGTGGCGCGCTGGCCGTTGACGAACAACTGGCGTGAGCGAAGCCCTGGCGCCGGGGCGCGGAAGATCTGCTTGTTCGCGTCGAAAAGCTGAAAACCGGCGATGGCCCGTCCGCCGCTCAAAACAGGGGCCTTGTCGTCGAGGTTCCGGTAGATGACGCGGAAGCCGCCGCTCCCAGAGTCGTGCACGGTCGCCGCTTCGGTCAGCTCGAAGGTCTCGCTCAGCCAGTACGTGCCGCCGGCCAAGCAGACTTCAAGGTCAGCGGTTTGGTTGGCATTGGCAGAGCGAACCTTATCCCGAGCGCCGGTGAGGGAGCACGGCAGCTGGGCCGTACAAGCCGCGCCAGCCCCGTTCGGAGCAGCGTAGAACGTGCAGCCGAGGCTCGGCGTCAGCGACTCCGGCTGGCCGCCGCTCCCGGCCACGGACGCCGTCGCGGCTCCGCCAGAGTTCGAAAGCCCGCCCGCGCCACCGATCGCGCCGGGCGCCGCCCCGCCGGTCACGGTCGAAATCGTACCCCCGACCGAAGCCGCACCCCCGATTGCTCCCGTCACCTGACCGCCGGACGACGACGCGGCTTCGTTCGACGCCCGTTCGGCACAGCTCATGGCCGTGGCGCTCACCAGGCTAAATGCTGCGCAAAGACTCAATCGGTATTTCATGGGTAGTCCGTAGTGGCTCGCTGCGCCTAGCAATTGCCGAGCCAGTCGGCTCCTCCCGAAGTGACCTCGCCAGCGTCGGGTTCAGCGGAGATCTTGACTCCCGGGGGCCCGCCCCGCGAACACAACTGACTCCGCTGAACACAACTGTGTCGTCCGGCGGCTGGAAGTCGCCCCACAACTTAGCCCCGAGCGGAGCTTCAGCGAGGCGAGCTATTTCCGGAAACCTAGCGGGGCGCTCATGGAAGAGCTGAGAACCGGACATTACCGGTTCATGTGGAGGATATCG
>JANNWK010000714.1:0-7626 GCA_031408355.1 Myxococcales bacterium | reverse complement strand
GCCGCGAGCCGCGCGTCACGTTCCAAATGTGAATCGCCTCGTAGCGCAGGATTTCCGCCGCGTCGAGGATATCGCTATCGACGGTGACGCTGACCTCGTACTCCAAGTCGGCATGCGAGACGGTGGCACGATGGATCTTGGACTTGAACACATTGAGCCGCATGGGCGCTCCTGATGCGTCGCGTCATGTCGGCCCACGAAAAGTGGGTCCAACTGCCGGACTTACGGGAAAGCATAAGCGCGGATCGCGCGGCGCACAACCCCGGCTGGGACCATTACAGGCTCAAAGTGATTCGTGGAACTTGGCCCGCTCAGGGCCACTCGGTTACCGAAAAGAGCATGGCGACGCACAACAAGGCCGAGCTACTCCAGAATTTGCGGGTGATGCTGCGCGATATGCTGCGGCTTAGGACCCAAGGCGGCGCCTACGCCAAGCTAGCGCGCGCCCACGGCTACGTGGACGGCTACATGCGCGTCCTGCTTGAGACAGGCGCCGTTGAGCAGCGGGAGCTGCTGGCACTGGTCGCGGAGGAGCGCTGCGTTGCGGATGGTCCCTCAACGACCGAGCTGCGGCAGGACGACACCAGTGAGCCCGGCGACGCCAACGTCATAGCGGCCTAATTCAGTCGCGACTTCCACTGCCCAGGAACGGCGAGGTCTGGACCTAGCCGCCCGCGTGCACGAGCGTTCGCAAGGCCTCAATGCGCATCATCACGTCCGCGCGTTCGACGGCCTTCAGCTTGGCGGGGCCCACGCCCTCGACGCAGAACGACGCGACTGCGGTAGCGAAGCTCAGACCACGTCGGAGCGAGAGTCCGTCGACGCTGCCGACAGCGGCTAGATAGCCGAGCAGCGCGCCGGCAAAGCTGTCACCAGCGCCCGTCGGGTCGATCTCTTCTTCCAGCGGGTAGGCGGGCGTGAAGAAGACGCCGTCGTCGTCGAACAGCATGGATCCATACTCACCGCGCTTGACGATCAATCGCTTGGGACCAAGCCGACGCACGGCCGCTGCGGCGCGGCGGATGTTGTGGATCTCCGCAAGTTCACGCAGTTCCTCGTCGTTGATGATCAGCGTGTCGATCTTGGACAAGACCTCGCCGAGCTTCTTCCGTTCGCCAGAGATCCAGAAATTCATCGTATCTGCTGCGACAAAGCGCGGTGCCTGTAGCTGCGCCAGCACGTCGAGCTGCAGCTGTGGCTGGATGTTCCCGAGGAGCACGTAGGGGGTATCCAAGTAAGCCTGCGGCAGCTTCGGGCGGAAGTCCGCGAACACGTTGAGTTGCGTGTCGAGCGTTTCCCGGCTGGCCAGGTTCTGCGCGTAGCGCCCGACCCAGCGGAACGTCTTGCCCTTGGCGTGTTCCACGCCACTGAGATCCACGGCCCGGTCGTTGAGGTCCTCGAGCACGCTCGACGGAAAATCTTCGCCAACGACTGCCACGATGCGCACGGGGGCGAACAGGCTGGCCGCGTAGGCTGCGTAGGTGGCCGCTCCTCCCACGACGTCCTTGGCGTTGACGCTCGGCAGTTCGAGATCGTCGAACGCCATGGACCCGATGATCAGAACGGGCTCAGCGGTCTCTTTGCTCTTGGTTTGGTGGTTCGACATCGTGACGGGTTCCTAACACTACTGGGGAGATGGCGACCTGAGCCGCCCTTCAGCCAGGAAACGCTCGGCCAGCGCCGCGACCCGGCTCCGCCGGCATTCCTCGGCCAAGAAGATCGAAATCAGCTTGCGGGTTGCTTCGTCCAGATTCTCGTTCACCAGGACGTAGTCGAACAGGCCGTAGTGCGCAATCTCGCCTTGGGCCACGTTGAAGCGCCGCTGCACCGTTTCCTCATCCTCACTTGCGCGCCCGCGTAGGCGTTGCTCCAGCACGGCCATGCTGGGCGGCAGAATGAAGACCGCGACCGAGTCGGGAGCAGCGGATTTGATCTGCCGAGCGCCCTGGTGGTCGATGTCGAACACGATGCCGCGATCGCCACTGCAGCGCTCGATTTCTGCTCGGCTGGTGCCGTATAGGTTGCCGTGCACTTCGGCCCACTCGAGAAAGGCGTGCTGCTCGATGAGGCTCTCGAAGTCGGTGCGTGACACAAAGTGATATTCCTTGCCGTTTGTCTCGTTCTGGCGAGGTTTGCGCGTCGTGTGGGAAATGCTGAAGGTGAGTCCCGAAACCTCCGCCAATAGTCGAGCGGTGAGCGTGGTTTTGCCAGCCCCCGACGGTGAGGAGATGATCAAGAGCAGCGGCTTCTCATTCGACATTCTGCACCTGCTCCCTCAGCTTCTCGAGTTGCGCTTTGATGTCCACCACCAAATGCGAAAGTCTCACATCCTGGCTTTTCGAGCCCAGCGTGTTGGCCTCCCGGGCCATCTCCTGGAGCAAGAACTCCATACGCCTGCCGACGGGTTCGACCTCCGACAGCAAGCCGATGAACTGCTCGAAGTGGCTGGCGAGCCTGACCAGTTCCTCCGTCACGTCGCTGCGGTCGGCCAGCAGCGCGAGCTCCGTTTCTAGCCGGGTCGAGTCGGGGCTCGCTTGGGTGTCTGCCAGCAAGCGAGCGACCCTCTCGCGTAGCCGGCCCAGTTGACGTTCGGCCGAACCCTGGCTTTGTTCCGCCACTCGTTGGCAACACGCCCGCAGCTCCGCGAGCCGCGAGGCCAGTTCGTGCTGCAGGGCCAGTCCCTCGCGCTCGCGCATCGCGTCGAGGTGGGTGATGGCCGCCTGAAAGGCCTGGGCCAGGGCGCCCTCGAGAGCCGCGCCGGCCGGGAGCGGGGTTTCGACCAAGAGCTCTGGGAACGCTGCCAGCGCTGAAATCGGAACCTCAGCGCCCGGAGCTAGCTCGTCGCGCAGCCTGAGCAGACTCTCGTAGACCGAACGCGCCCTCGCGGCCGAAAAGCGGCTGCGGACAGAGGCTTCGTCCAGCCTAACCGCGATGTCGAAGCGCCCTCGGGACAAGCGCTCCCGCGCCAGCTGCTCCAGGAAGAAGCTCTGAGAGCCCAGATTGTCCGGCAGCCGCACGCGCACGTCGAGGAAGCGGTGGTTCAGCGCACGTAGCTCACACGTCAGCGTCGCGCCCTCGATCTCCACCTGACCGCTGCCGAAGCCGGTCATGCTGCGCATCGCAGCACCTCCGGTTCAAGGCGCGGACGCACTCACAGACCTTTGCGACGCTTGATGTCATCCTGCATGCGCCGGTACTCTACCTCCCAGACCGCAGAGCCTTCCTTGACGTGCTTGATCTTGCTCCGGACCTCCGCGTCGATCTCTTGGTCCACGGCAGCCTGCTTGCGCAGCGGATCTCGGAGTTTACGCCTGAGTTCGTAGTCTTCAGCGAAGACCTCTTCGACGTTGGCCGAGTGCATGAGCATCTCCACGAGCTGGTCGAGCACGTAGTCGATGGCGTCGTCGCCGAGCTTTATCTTTCGCTCGTCGGCCAAGAGCTTTCTGATGCGGCCAAGGTCACTCGTCGGCAAGCCCCGCTGGGCGAGGACATCCTTCGCGCGGTCGTTGACGTCCTGCTCGTCAGCGATGAACTGATTCAGCACGGCTTGCACGTCGAGCTCGACCTCCTTGGGTGAAGCAGTCTCGATGTCACCCGCTGAGGTGAGCGATCGAACCATCTGGGAGGAGATCTCGGGAACCTTGGCGCTATGCAGCCGCATGGGAGCCCTGGTAACCGATTTTGCGTAGGGTTTACAGGGACTTTTTTTCTTTCCCTCTCCTCGCTGGGGGGCGCCGACCCGGCAATAGGGGACCCCCGACCGCGCCATCACTAGCCAGGAGGCTTTTCCGGGTCACGGGCGCCCAGCCGCAGGCGACGGAAGACGGCGTCCCGTTGCCGGTGTTTATAGGCGTCGTGGCTCGCGTCGCCGGTCTCGTTGTGAGCCTCGCTCTCGGCGTCGAGCAGCTGGAACTCGCACAGCATGTAGACGATGGGTCCGAGGTTTTCGGAACCGGCGGGGGCAAACTCCATCAGGTGGGGCGGCACACGCACCGGCACATCCGTGACGAACTGAATCACTCGGTAGTTCGGGGCGCTAAAGCGGTTGTCACTTGGCAACGGCGAATCTGCGTCGCCCTGGAAGCTCGGAACCAAGGCCGCCAAGCTCGGGTTCTTGAGGCAGTAGCTGCGAAAATCGAAGATGGAGTTCGTGCTCTGCTTGGGCACGACGTAGTTGAACGGAAAGAGCTGCTGGGTCAGGTAGCTCAGCACGGGCAGCAGGTTTTCAGGCGTCCGCGTCACGATCCTGAAGCGGAGCTTGTCGTAGAGCGCGGCCGCGGTGGCCTCGGGCTTGGACAGCAGCTTTGTGTAGGTAGAATCGAGATTCTTGCGGCCGCCAACGAACTCGGTGATCGGGAAGCCTTCGCCCAGCATGGTGCCAACCGCGCGGTAGACCTTCTCTTCGACGAGGTGAAACAGATCCCGATCGCTGACCGGCAAGCGAAACAGCAGCTCACGCCCCGCCATGTGATTGATGATCTGCACGACCTTCAGGATGGTGCAGGCGCAAACCTGACGGTGTCCCCTACTTGAAGCCACCAGCAGCAGCTCCTCCACGCTCGCCTGCTCAACCGGTTTCGGGATAGCGAACGCGAAGTGCCGGCGGAGGTAGCTGATGGCCTCGTGTTTGACGTGCTCGCTGAACGCGCGATCCTTCGGCTCGTCTGGATTGAGCCCATGATTCTGCAAGAAGCGCCGGGCCGCCGGCATGTCCGCGAGGTTCAGGCGGTGCCAGTCGATGACCGAGCCGCCGCTCACGATGAGCCTCAGCGCCTCTACATCGTGCAGAGACAGCTCCTCGAGGCGTGGGAGCCGGGGAGGTGGAGGCAGGGCCGAGGTGCGCTCGCCGGAGCGCGGCGGTTCGCCGTTCAGGGCAGTCAGTGTTGCGTCGTCGTGGCGCTATTGGCTTGAGGCTGCCCGAGCGCGAGCGTGCCGAGAAAGATCCCGACCGTCACCCCAAGAACAGCGATTTGGGCGCCAAATTGACCTGCCGCCAGCAGCGCCAGGGGGATCGATGCCGCGACGTACCAAAGAGAAGGCTTCATGCTGGCGGGGCTCCGATGATTCACTTTGAGGGGCCCCCGAGGGGCCAGGGAAAGGAGGGAAAGCTAAAGAAGGTAAGTGGATGTCGGACAACATGCCACACGGCCGGCAAGAGGGGCAACAGTTAGTCAGGCCAGCCCCAGCCTTCAACCCCCAATCGACCCCTGCGGCTATTTATGTAGGTGCGGCCCAGCCGGCCGCCCACCTGACCTGACGCTGGCCCGGCCTCGCGACTTTGCCAAAAGAAGTGCTCCCGGCCAAACACGCGCGGCACAAAGACCCGTTTTGGCTGGAGTTTTGGTAGCGTCAGCGGCGTGTGGTGCTCCGCCCGCTCGCTTCGAATCACGGCCCTGGTCGCGGCCGTGCTGAGCCTTGCCAGCTGCGGCGACGAAGGGCTGTTGCCAACGACGGTCGCGCCCGGCGCTCACTTCGTCCAAGAGGAAGTGAGATTTGACGAACAGTTCTTTTACTGCCGCGTGGAGCCCGTGCTCTTTCAGAAGAGCTGCGGCTCCGGCGAAGGAATGGACGCTGTGAATGGCTGCCACTTCAGTGTGACCAAGTTCCGACTGACCGACTACATGGCCCCGCGTGTGAGCGACGTCAGTTGCGCGGGCGATGCCCTGATCCCTGGCGCCATCCTGCCGGTCGCTGCCCAACAAAACTATACGATGTCGCAGGCGCGCATGAAGCGCGACCCCAACCTGGCGGCGCTGCTGCAGCGGCCTACGGGACGCGCGCAGCATCCGCGGAAGATCTTCGAGCTGAACAGCCCGGAGGCGGCCGTGATCAGCGCCTGGGCGACCCAGTTTTCTAGCCAATGAAGCGTGGCGTCGCCTTCCTGTTGGGCCTGCTCTGGCTGGGCCGCAGCGCACACGCAGCGGCGGACGAAGACTCGTACGCGCGCGTGGTGGTGGCCGAGGCAGAGCTGCGGGCAGGGCCCGGGGTTTCGCACCGGGTGATCTACCGCGCCCCGCGCGGCGAGGCCTTTCTAATAGCCACCCGCGAAACCGCCGGTTTCTGGCTGCAGGTCACGCTCCCCGATGGTCGCACCGCCTTCGTGCTCGGAGACACCGTTGAACCCGTGTCGGCTTCGGAGGAGTCAGCAGAGGCGGCTCGCAAGCCCGGCTTCTTCGCCCCGCCGGCGCTGTCGGACGCCAATGGCGGCTTTGCCATTCTGGCCGGTATCTACGATCTAGCCGGCTACGTCGAGCTGCGGCCGGCCTGGGTCATCGGGCCAGCTATCGCGTTCGAGCCGTACGTCGGACTCGCGCTCCAGAACGACAGCCGGCGTCTCGTCTACGGCGGTGCCGGTACGTTGAACCTATTTCCCGACTCTGCGCTGGCGCCATTTGTCAGTCTCGGCTTGGGCGGCGTGCTCGAGCAGCCGAAGGACGAAGTCGTGCGCAGGGAACGCCGCTGGTTTCATGCCCGCGCCGGCGGTGGACTGCTGGTGAGCCTGCGCTTCCGCGTCTCGCTGCGGTTGGAGGCGTCTAGCATGGTGCTATTCGCTGAGGACGATTACCAAAACGTTCAGACCTACAGTGCGGGTCTGGGCACGTATTTCTGAGCGGGAGACAGGCAGCGATGCAGCACCAGAACCGCAAGCAAGTCCCACCCGGCACCGTGACGACCCCTTGGGGCCAGCGCCTGCTGGGCGTGCTGATTGCGCTAGCCTTCTCTGGCTGCGTGACGGTGCGCCCCGAGCAGCGCGCGGTGCTGGCGGATCCGACGATGCAGTTCGACGCCGACCCGGGCGATGGAGCGGCGCGGGAGCACGTGCTCGAGAATCGTGAAGGCTCAGTGGGTGGCGGTTCCGTGAAGGGCGGAGGTTGCGGTTGCAATTGAGCCGTCGTTTCGCGCTGGCCGCGCTGGTCGCGCCAGCGTTGGCACTGGTTCTGCCGCTGCCGGCAGCGGCGGAGGTGTTGGCGCTGACGCCTCGGGCGACGTTGTTCATGGAGCCCTCCAAGACGAGCAACCTAACTGTCATCAACCCTGACGTTGGCCTCGCGCTCACGCCGACCGATTGGCTCTTGCTCGATGCGCACTACGAGGCGGACATCGTCTCGGGGGCGACCGAGTCCTTGAAGGGCGGACGGCTGAGCCCGGTTGACGTCGTGAGCAGCGCGACCGAGTTCAAGGATACGCGCCACGTGTTCTCTGGTGGCTTTGGGCTCATTCGCGAGGACACGCGCTTGTCAGCGAGCTACTCGCGCGGCGTTGAGAAGGACTATCAGTCAAATTCCTTCGCCGTTTTGGCTAGCACCACCTTCCTGCAGAAAAATACCGAGCTTGCCCTGGGCTACGGGCGGGGTTTTGATCGCGTTTGCACGACGGCTTTCCTGGCCAGCGACTCGGCCTCGGTCCGCACCCCGCTTGATAGCTCGACGGGTTGTTTCAGCAGCGCCAAGAATCGCGCGGCTCGCGAGATCGATCTGGACAATTTTCAGGTCGGCTGGACCCAGACCTGGACGCCCGTTTTCGCGACCCAGCTGGTGCTTTCTGGTTCGCTGCAGCACGGTTTTCTCGAGAACCCCTACCGCTCGGTGGTGATCGCTCCAGCTGGTGACCAAGCACTTGAGAACC
>JANNWK010000713.1:0-3260 GCA_031408355.1 Myxococcales bacterium | reverse complement strand
GCAAGCTCCGGTAAAGGCAGCGGCAGCGACGAGTAGGAGGAGGGTTCGATTCTGCATTGATAGTGAGAGACGTCGCTGCTTGGCCGCGCAGCTCAGCAATTCGCCCGTTGCGGGGCGACGCCGAGCCGGATCGGCTAGAGTCCTGGGAATTCGTTCCGCATGTTCGTCGTCAAGCGCTCCCGTTTCGTCTCGAAGCCCGAGGCCTACCGTGACCTCAACGCGCAGCTCGCCGGGCTGTTTGCCGGCGAGCGGGATGGGCTGGCCAACACGGCGAACATGGCGGCGCTGCTGTACGAGGCGCTCCCCGACCTGAACTGGTGCGGCTTCTATTTCTTGCGTGGGCAAGAGCTGGTTTTGGGGCCCTTTCAGGGCAAGGTGGCGTGCGTGCGCATCGCGCTGGGCAAGGGCGTGTGCGGCACCGCCGCGCGCGAGCAACGCACGATCGTGGTACCGAACGTGCACGAATTTCCGGGGCATATCGCCTGCGACGCGGCCTCAGCCTCGGAGATCGTGGTGCCGCTAAAGCGCGACGGCCAGTTGCTGGGCGTGCTCGATCTAGATAGCCCGCTAGCGGGTCGCTTCGATCAGGACGACGCCGCGGGGCTCGAAGCTGCCGTAGCGCTCGTGCTCAGTGCTTCCGATCTGGCTGGCTTGGGGCGCGGGTGATGACACGAAAGCTTGCGCTCGCGGGTACCTGGCGGTGCAGTTCGTGACCGTGGGCCCGTGTGCGTCTTGAGGTAACGGCTGGCTACACTTGGCCACAAATCATCAGGAAAGCAGCGCAGGTGTGGGCTGCTTCAGCCGGGGAACGCCGTAGCATGGGGACGATGACCCGATTCGGCTTTGGTGCGCTGGCCCTGTGTTTCGCGACGATCGCCAGCGGCCTGGCCTTTGGTTGCTCCTCTCATGGCAGCGGGGCCTTCGGGGCGGGCGGCGCGGGCGGTGAAGGGGGCGAAGCGGGTTCGTCGGGCGGTTCGAGCAGCCTGGGCGGACGCCCGTCGATCCCGCCGGCGACTTACCAGGGCTGCGGCGATCTAGGCTTCGAGTACGACGGCGCAGGCTGCACGACTGCGTGCAAGCCCGTTCGCTGCGACTGCGATCCGTTTCCCAGCAGCTACACCGGCTGCCACCCCGAGCGCGGCTGTCTCATGGCGGTCGACTGCGCTGTGACTTGCGAGCTCGATTTGGGTGACGTGGTGAGCTGCATCGGCGACTACGCGCCTTGCGACGCTGATCAGGATTGCGGGACCGGCCGCTGCATCGGTGGCGAAGGCGCAAGCTCAGGCGATTGCCAGCCCGGCACCTCCGGCTCCCGCTGTCTCGAGGAGGGCGACTGCCTCGACGGGAGCTGCGTCGCCATCGGCAGCGACGGCGACTACCGCTGCCACACGGGCGAAAACGGCGCCTCCTGCAATGTCAGCGCGCACTGCGGCGCCGGGCTCGATTGCATCCTGCCCGCGACGTCCTTCGTCGGCACCTGCAGCGACGGCGAAAGCAAATCCGCCTGCTTCGAAGCCTCCGATTGCGGAAGCGGCATCTGCGTCGGCACCTCCGATGCCGGCGCGCTCGGCAGTTGTAGCGACGGCTCGCTCGGCACGAGCTGCGTCAACAACCAGCAATGCCAGAGCGGATTTTGCGGCAAGAGCAGCGAAAGCGCCAGCCAGGGCAGCTGCACCAACGGCAGCGCCAACAGCCCGTGCTCGGCCGCCGACCAGTGCGACGGCCTCAGCTGCGCCATGAAGAACTCGGGCGGCATCTGCAGCTCCGGCGCCATCGGCGAAGCCTGCGTCACTAGCCAAGACTGCACCACCGGCGACTGCCTCGAGGTCGATTCGTTCCAAAGCGTGTGCAGCGCCGGCGAGCTCGGCCAGCCCTGCGGCGAGAGCCAGCATTGCGGCAGCGGCCACTGTCGGACCGGTGGCGGCGCAGGTCGCGGCACCTGCTCCGATGGCGCCGTCGGCACCGCCTGCGACAACGGAGACGACGCCGATTGCGCCAACGCCCGCTGCGCCCAGGATTCGGCCGGCGCGGGCTGGACGTGCAGCGCCGGCGCCATCGGTGACCGCTGCAGCAAGCTTGTGCACTGCGTGGCCAGCACCTGCACCCTGGAAGACGCCACCGACACCAACGGCTGGTGCAGCGACGGCACCGATCATGCCGCTTGCAAGCTCGACCAGCACTGCCAGTCCAGCCGCTGCGCCGTCCGCGACGGAGGCGGCGGCAGCTGCACCACCGGCGCGGTCAACGCGCTCTGCATGGTCGACGAGGACTGCGCGACCGACCTGCTCTGCTCCTTCAGCCCCGGCAACGGCTCCGGCCAATGCACCGCAGGACTGCTCGGAAGCGCCTGCAACGACGCCACCGACTGCGTCGTAGATACCTGCGCGTATTCGAATGGCCTCGGGCGCGGCGAATGCACCGACGGCGCACTGGGAGCCTTCTGCGTGACGGAGCAGCACTGCGCCTTGAAGCACTGCGTGACGGGCGGAAACAGCGCCGGCAAGTGCAGCGCAGGAGCAACCGGCAACGAATGCGACAACGCGCAAGACTGCGAGAGCGGAGTCTGCACGGACCGTCAATGCACGTAGGCGGGAAGGGGCTGCCAAGACGCAGCGAAACTCGCAGCGGGCACGAATCGGGGGCGGCCTTCCGGCGCGTCATCCCGCAAACCGCGGCGCAGCCGCCGACCGGGGCGTCGGACAGAGTACGGGCTACTTCGCACGGTAGGGTCGTATCTGGTGTCCGGATGGCGGGCGCGCTATCTTACTTGGAATGACGCAGGCTTTCGTGGCTCAGGCGCCGCCCCTGGTGGCCGACGACGACGGCGTGATCCGCGTGGCGGGGACTCGCGTCCAGCTTGAGGTCATCGTCGTGGCGTTCGATGCTGGCGCGACGGCCGAAGAGATCGTGCAGCAGTACCCGTCGTTGGAACTCGGCGAGGTCTGTGTCGTCATCTCGTACCTCCTGGGAAATGAAGCCGGCGTACGGGACTACGTTGCCCGGCGCGCGGCGTCGGCCAAGGCCCTGCGCACCGACATCGAGCGGAGCCTACCGACCGGCGGTATTCGTCAGCGACTGCTCGCACGCCGACAACAGACCAGTGGCGCGTGATACGGCTGCTTGCGGACGAGAGCTTCAACGCCGACATCCTGCGCGGTGTTCGACGGCGACTCCCCGAGATTGACGCCCCGCGAGTCCACGACGTCGGGATGCGGTGCGGTCGTCGCAGACCTGGTCTTGCTCGCCTTGTGCAGCGCCGA
>JANNWK010000712.1:0-9081 GCA_031408355.1 Myxococcales bacterium | reverse complement strand
CCACGGACTCCGCCACCCCGGCTGCGCTGCCGCAGCGGGCCACGAGCTCTTGCGGCTTGGGCTGGCCAACCGGCAAGCTGAACTTGTCCCTGACGGTGACGAAACCCTCGCCCGGAGCCTTACCGGAGGATAAGTGAGCGGGCTTGCCCGAGTCCACCGCCTCGACGTCAGCTTGGCCCGAGCGCACCGACAACCGCAGCCTCTGGGCGTCGAGCGTGAGCGTGAGCGTTGCGTCCGTGTAACGAACGACCGCGACGGGAGTCGCAACCAGCACCTCCGCGCCCGGGCGTGCACCCGCGCCAGCTGTGGCGACGAGCGTGCCTCTCACGAGCAGGATCTGCTCACGGCCCTGACGACACGCGCGAAACAACGCCGGTCCAGTGACGGCCCATTCCCGGGCACTGGACGTGTGCTTGAGCGCGACGCTGGCTCCGGCAGCCAACGTCACCCAGTCTTTGCCCTCGAGCAAAGCCCCTGACACGAGTGGCGAGGCACCCACCGTGGCGCCGCCCATGACCCGAACCGCGCGGCAGGCCGGCGACACCGACAGGGCCAAGTCCACGACGGGCGCCTCGATAGCCGGCAAGGGAGCGGGCGGAACGGCCAACCCCGAACCCACGACGCTGGCGCTGGGCGCCGGCGCAGTCCCGGTCGGCGACGCTGCCTTGTCGCAGGAGGAGCTCAAGACTGACAGGGCCACGAGCACGGCACTCGCGGGACACCACCGCGTTCTCATTCGGCAGGCCGGACCGGAGGCGGCGGAATCACCAAAGTCTTACGATCCTCCTCCTCTTCTTCCGCGAAGATCTCCTCCGTGATGTCCTCGGCGGCAAGCTCCTCTTTGACGACGCCCAGCTCGCGACTGGTTTCAGCCAGGCGATCGGCGAGCACGCCGGTAAACTGCCACAGCAATTTGACGGCGAGCTGGTGTTCCCGGCGCAGGATCTCGAAAAACTCTTGGCGACGGATCACCATCAACTCGCTCACGCCGTCCGACACGACCGTAGCGGAGCGGGGCCGACTACGGACCAGCGCCATTTCTCCAACGTGGGCCCCCTGCGGGAGCGTGGCAAGCTCGGCGCCGCTGCGCGACACCTTGAGCTGACCGGACAGCACGATGAACAACTCTTCGCCCTTCTCACCTTCCGTGATCACGACTTCGCCAGGCTGATAGGTGATCACGTCGGTCACCTGAAGCACTCGCATGATCTCGCGCTCATTCAGCGGGCGAAATAGCGGCATGCGCGCCAGGATCTCGCGCTTCAGCTGCAGGTGCTTGGCTCGACTGTCGTCGCGCGAGGACGGGTCGCCCAAGGTAACGATCACGCCGGTGATGTTGTCTTTGCCGCCGTGCTCGTTGGACCAGTCGATGAGCTGTCGAACCACGGCGTCCGCGTCGGGACTCGACAAGAAGCTACCGAGCTGCTCGACCTCTTCCTCGAAGTAGCCCGAAAGACCGTCGGAACACAGCAGGAAGCGGTCACCCTGCAGCAGATCGATCACCAGCGTGTCAGGTTCCACGTGCTCATACACACCGACGGCGCGAGTGATGGCGTGCTTCTGCGCCAATTGCTCGACCTGCTCACGCGGCATCTTCTTGCGCTTGATGAGCTCGTTGTAGACGGTGTGGTCTTCGGTGATCTGCTCCAGCACGCCCTCCCGCAACAGGTAGAGTCGGCTGTCCCCCACATAAATGATGAAGGCCTGATTGCCGACAACGAGCAACGCCACCAGGGTCGTGCCCATCCCGCGCTTGGCGGCGTCCTTCGCCGCCTCAGAGTTGACTCGAAACGAGGCGCGGTTGACCGCGAACTCGAGCATGTTCAGGATATCGCGCTTGCTGACCTTGGCGCCACCGGAGGCGCCGTCAGCGTAGTCGCGCAGCAGCTCGGCCTCCTTCTTGACCTCTTCATGGAAAGTACGAACCGCCAGGGCGCTGGCTACTTCGCCGGCGGCATGCCCGCCCATGCCGTCGCACACCACGAACAAGCCGAGCTTCTTGTCCACGAGGTAGTTGTCCTCGTTGTGCTCACGTTGGCGGCCGACGTCTGTCAAGGCGCCGAAGTGGATCTCGAGGCTGCTCATCAGCCGCCCAGGATAGCCCAGCGACGGGACCTTCGAAAAGGCCCCATTCGCTGCGATTTGCCGCATCCAAAAGCGCTGCTGCCCGCGACTGGGTCTTGGCCGGCCCGCGCTCGGGCTAGGCGCTGATGCCCAACGCTCGAGGCTCCTCGAGGATGGATCGAGCACCTGAACGGGCCACCACGACATGGTCCAGCAGCGGGATGCCGATGAGCTGCGCGCACTTCGCAACATGCGCGGTCATCGCGATGTCGTCGGGGCTTGGTTCGGGGTCGCCACTCGGGTGATTGTGAATCAGCAGAATCGCTGCGGCGGCGTGGCGCACGGCGGGTGAGAGCACGTCGCGTGCCGTAAGCGCGCAGCCATGCAGGCCCCCCTGGGCGACGCGACAACTCGCCTTCAGACCACTGCGCCCGTCCAAGCACAGGAGCCACACCTCTTCGTGGTCGAGCGCCGCGAGCCGCGGGCGGGCCCAAGCCACGACAGCTTCGAAGCAGTCGATCAAGGGGCGACTTTCGCCCAGCGAGCGAACCAGCGAGCGCCGCCCCAGCTCCAGGGCCGCCGCCAATCGCATGGCCTTCGCGGGCCCCACGCCGCGTTGGCTCACGAACGCGTGCGGACCGAGCCGCGCGATGCCTTGAATGCCGCCAGCCGCCTCCAGCACCGATAGCGCCAGCTGCTCCGCTGAGTAGCCCGCTCCTCCCGTCCCCAGAAGGAGTGCCAAGAGTTCCGTGTCCCCCATTTCCTGCACCCCCGACAACAATGCTCGCTCTCTTAGCTCCGGCAACTACGCCTCCTTCGCGAGGCAATTCGCGCCCGCCACGCTACACCCGAGCAGATCGCGTGCCAGCTCTCACTGCTGGACACTCAGCCCGGGAACGCCCGGATCCTGGCGGCCCAATGACTTGGCCGCCAGGCGAGAATCGGCGGCCAGGCGCCAGCCCGGGGCGCGAGCTCACTCCCCTTCGACGAGCCAGGCCGCGGGCAGCCGAGACGTCAAGTCAGCTAGCGCGGCCGCCACCGCTTCATCGACAACACCGTCGAAGGTGATGCGCGTTCGGTAACGCGGGTTGAACAGCGCCGGGTAGGAGCCGACCGTGACCGCTGGATGCGCCGCCACGACCAGGTCGAGGGTGTCCTTCAGATCGACCTCATCGCGAGCGCAGAGCAGCGAACGTGTCACGAACGCCGACGGGCCGACCACCCAGGAACGCAGAGTAGCAAGCTTCATCCGAAAGACTTCGGGTACCCCAGGCAGGATCCAGACGTTCTCCAGCACCGGCGTTGGCCAGTCAACATCGGGCGCCTTACGCAGCTCGGCACCCTCCGGTACATTGGCGAAGCAGAGGTGAGCCTCGCTCGTCTTCTCACCAAACGTAGCGTTCACGAGGCTCACCAGGGAAGGATCACGCACTACCTTGCGACCGAAGGCTAGCGCCACCGCTTCGATAGTTACGTCGTCGTGGGTCGGGCCCACGCCGCCGCTCGTCACCAGCAGATCGTGGGCCGCCGAGAGCCGTCGTATGGCTGCCGACAGCGTTGGGACGTCGTCGGGCAGCATCTCCGAACAGCGCAGCTCGATGCCGAGCGCACGCAACGTCCTCGCAAGCGGGTATAGGTTCGCCTCGACCACCTTGCCACTGAGCAGCTCGTTGCCGATCGCCAGAAACGCAGCGGTTTTCAGCACGCTGCGCACGATCACTCCGAATCGAGCTCGCGAACCACCGGCTCGCCGCGGGCGTCGATGGCGAGCAGCTCCTCGACGCGCTTCTCGGCGGAATCAAGGCGTGCTTGCGAGGCGCGGGAGAGCCTGGTCCCCTCCTCGAACAGGGCCAACGACTGCTCAAGCGAGAGCTCGCCGCTTTCCAGCCGCTCCACGATCGCGGTCAGACGCTTCAAGGCGTCCTCGAAGCCCAACGCTGCCGGCTCGGCTTTCTCGACTGAAGCTTTCTTCATCGGTTCGCTCCGAGACCGTTCACCCGATCCCCCGGAAGCGCAAGTCTGAGTTCCACTGGCCCAAAATCCGCGCCCACAAAGGTGAGCACGCCGTCGGGATCGGCAACCAGGGGCAGCGCCAAGCCTTGGCTGCTGCGCAGCAACGCGGCCGGAGTCGCCTTAGGCTGCAGAGCAGGGGTTCGAGGCAATTCGAGCCAAAGCGACTCAGCCTGCAGCGCGGTCTGACCGAGCGCGTGCCCTGAGAGCGCCAACGCGGCCGCCTCTCGCACCAACGGAGACGCGTCCAGCTCCGCCGCCAGCCGAAGCGTCCTCCGCTTCAACGGCTCCGGGCGTTGACTGAGCGCCACCACGGCCGCGTGCCGCACGCTCGCCTCCGGTTCGAAGCGGTAGGCGGCCACGATCAACCCAAGCACGCTCGGGTCACGTGCCCGTCCGAGCCCAAACAACGTGTGCGAACGCAGCCAAGGATCCCGACTCGCCAGCAGTTCGCGCACGAACGGGTCGAGGGCTGCGCCGTTGCGTGCGGCAAGCGCGGTCGCAGCCAGCTGGCAGCCAGGCTCGCCAGCCTGGGCAAGCGCGAGCAGCAGAGCAGTCGGTACCTGCTCGGTCGCCCGTGGATCGGCCAGGCCAATGCTTAGCGCCACGCGCAGGAGCGGGTCCGGCTCGCGGAGTAGACGGGCCACCGCCACCTGGGCAGCCTCGCCCGTGGACGCTAGACGCGCGGCCGCGCGCACCACCACCGCATCGTTCGAACCGAGCAGCCGAGGCAGCTCTGCAGGTCGAAGCAGCCCCAAGCTGAAGGCCGCCGCGGCCCGCTCAGCCGGCGACTTCGAGCGCAAGTATCCGGGCAGCAGCAGCAGCAGGGCCTCATCATCCTCGCGCAGCCGATGGCTGCGCAAAGCAAGCGCCCGCAGGGCGAGTGGACGCAACTCGGACTGGTGCAGGGCTTGCTTGAGACGCGCGCCTGCGCTGGCCTTGGGCGAGCGGGCGAGCGCATGGCTCGCGAGCCCCGAAAACTCGAGTCGCTCCAGTGTCTGCTCGAGCAGGGCCGCATCAGCTGGGCTGCTGCTGCGGGCCCAAAGCTCGAGGAGCTGTCCGGCCCGCTCGGCGGCAAGGCGAAGATCGACGCGCTTGGGGATAGGCACCGACCCGTCGGACTGCAGCGCCAAGGACAGCGCAGCCTCACGCGTGGCGTCGTTTTCCGCGAGCTGGGCAAGCGCGGAGCCTGCGTCGGGTTCGGCGGCACGGATCAGGACCTCTGCCGCCGCTACCAGCAATGCCGGTTGGCGCTCGGAGTGCAGCCAGTGGCGCGCGAGCACGACCACTTCGCCGGAGCCGAGTCGCTGCAGAGCGAGCGCCGCAGAAGCTCGCGCCTCCGGTGTGCCCCGACGCACGACTTCACGCAGCGTCGCTTCGGCTCGTCGATCGCCCAGCGCGCCCAGCGTTTCACACAGCGCCTTGCTCGACACACCAGGCGCGCTCAGAAGGGGCGCGAGGTCGCGCGGAGGATGGGCCAACAGGGCCTGCTGGCTCAGCTCAGCCGCTGAGCCCGGCTTGCGCAGGGCCCGGCCTAGCGCCGAGAGCGCGGCCGGATCTTGCGTGCGAGCGAGCGCCAAGGCGGCGGAGGCGCGTACCCAATCGGAAAGCGCGCGCGCTTCGCCCTCGGCCGGTGGTGACGAGAGCACGCGCACGAGAGCCTCGCGAGCCGTCGGGACTGACGCGTGCGGAGCCAGTGCGCGCACGGCTAGCAGATGTTCCTCTGCACCCCTAGCCGCGCCTCCAGGGTCGAGCGCCTTCGCCAGCAATTCAAGGGCGTGAGGCGTTCCGAAGCCGGACAGCCGCACGAGGGCGCGCCGTCGATCCTTCGAGTCGTCACTGGCGAGCAATCGTTCTGTAGCCGCGCTGCCGAAGCGCGACAGCAACGTGGTCAGGGGTTTGGCCGGCGGGCGCGTCGCTCCCGCGGGGGGGATTGCTGCAGGCGCCGCGGCAACGTCGAACGCCAACAGCAGCGTCGCCGCGCTGCCGCAGCACGTCACCGTGAGCGCTAGGGCAGCGACTCGACGACGTCGACCGTTCACGGCTTGCCGCGCGGCGCCGAGACCGACGCCTGCAGAGCGACGCCGCTCGCGGCGCCCGGCAGCTTCGACACGGACGACCAACTCACGCTCTCGGCCACGTCATCCCGGTGCGTCAGTGAACGCAGCTTCAGCACCAGTGCGGCGCTGCGGCTCAGTGCCTCCTGCTCGGCGGCGGCGCTCGCGCCCTGCGGCCTCACGCCCACGAGCAGGATCAGGTTGGGCTGCTGATTGAGCACGCTGGCGATCGCCCGCAGGCTTGAATCGGACCCTGCCGTCAACACTGCAGACTGTGGCGGCTTCTCAAAGGCCAGCGCCACGCGCAGCAGAAGCGCCCCGGACTTTTCATCCCGACGCACCAGCGGTTGGCGAACCTTCTTCTCATCTATGTCTGGGCAACCGTCGCCGTCCTCAAAGCCATCGTAGTTCTCGGCAAGCTCCGGGCACTTGTCGTCCGCATCGTCAAGGCCATCGCCGTCCTTGTCCGGACTTTGGCAACCCGAAAGCTTCGGATCCTCCCGCTGAATACCGGGCTCGCCCGGGCAAGCATCGTTCTTGTCGAGTACCTTGTCCTGGTCGTTGTCCGGATCCGGACAGCCGTCAGCGTCCTCAAAACCGTCGCGGTCTTCTGGCTTCTTGGGGCATTGGTCGTCGGGCTCGTAGACGCCGTCCATATCCTTGTCGCGTGGCGCACATCCGTGCAGCTTCACGTCGGCCAAATCAGGACCAGGTTCACGAGGACACGCGTCCTTCCGATCCAGGATTCCGTCGTGGTCATCGTCCGGATCGAGGCAACCGTCCTCGTCTTCGAAACCATCCGCGTCCTCCTTCTCCGCCGGACAGCGATCAGTGTCGTCGCCCACGGCGTCATCGTCGTTGTCGAAGTCGGGGCAGCCGTCACCATCCTGGAAGCCGTCGCGGTCCTCGGCAAGCTCTGCACACTCGTCTTTCTCGTCCTCGATACCGTCGCGATCAGCGTCATTGAAGCGCGGCGCCCAGCCGATGCCAACCACTGTCCGCAGCGCCGGCACGCCCGCGGCCGAGCTGAGCGGCAGCTCGAACCCGGCCAGGAAGGACAGCTGGGAGGGGGTATAACGAGCCAACGCCCCGATCTGCGCGGGGCTGCCCGCAGCGGCACCAAAGCTGGGGGTGAGCGCGAGCGCGCCGTGGGTCTCGACGGCCCACGACCAACGACCCTTGTCATCCCAGCCAAGGGCCTGCGGCCGCAGCACGATGGCCGCGCCCCAGGGCAGCTCGTGCCCGAACGCCTGCTCCACGTAGCGCGTCTCTTCGCCGCGCACCTTGGCGCCGGCGGTGGCGCGCAAGCTCAGCGCGACCAGGTTCAGCTCCGAGAGCAGGCGCAGCTCGCCCGTTGCGCTGCCCTCCGAAACATAAGAGGCCGAATCACCCGTCGGGAGCGTGACCCTTGCCACCGCCCCAACGGCGAAGCCGCCGAGATCGCCGGCCGGGAGCAGCACCGCCTTGGCCGAAAGTCCAACGTCGCCGAGAGCGCTGGTCGGTAGAGGCCCCGCGGCTGGCACCGCCGCCACAATCGAGTCTCCGGTCTGATACAGGACGCTCGGTAGCACTAAACCAAGCGCCACACGGTCGCCCAGGCCAATGGCGAACAGGTAGTCGAGCGAGAGTTGGTGGCGAACGGGTACCGCCACCTCCGCGCCCGCCGCGTCTTCGAGCACCACAAGCCGGGTTGCATAGGACGACACCAGCGCCGCGTTCCAGTTCAGCGGGCCGGGCGCGCGGACCGGCTCGCCAAACAGGGACCCGGCCTCGTCCGTCGGCAGGGAAAGACGCCGCAAGTCGAGGGCCGGCATTTCGGCCGCAGAGGCCCGCAGCGTGCCGAACAACGACAGCACAAGCACCAGAGTCGAAGCGCCACCACGCATGGGAGCAAGGTTAGCCATCGGATCCGCCGCGCCGCCAGTGGTTTTCCGCGACGCTGGGCGAGCGCCGATGGCTATCCGGCCGGGAAGGTTGCGCTGCTGAGCCGTTCGGCATATCGAAGGGGGATTCATGGATGCGATTCGCATTCGCGGTAGCCGCGCCCTCAACGGAACGATCCGCGTCAGTGGCGCCAAGAACGCGGCCTTGCCCATCTTGTGCGCCACGCTGCTGTCCGACGGGCAGAGCCGACTGCGCAACGTCCCCGCGCTCCGGGACATCGAGACCACGGCCGCTCTGCTTCGCCACTTGGGGCGACCGACCGACGTCGCGATGCCGGAGGTCCACGTCAACCCGCCGACCGGCAAGGTCATTCCGGAGGCTCCCTACGAGCTGGTCCGACAGATGCGCGCCAGCGTGCTCGTGCTCGGCCCTCTGCTAGCTCGCTACGGCTGGGCGAAGGTTTCGCTGCCCGGCGGTTGCGCCATCGGCGCTCGACCCGTTGACCAGCACCTGCTCGGACTAGAAGCGCTGGGCGCGAAGATCGAGGTGGAGCATGGCTTCATCATCGCGGCGGCGCCCAAGGGCCTGCGCGGTGCGGAGGTCGTGTTTGACATGCAGACAGTGGGCGGCACCGAGAATCTGATGATGGCCGCCGCGCTAGCCAAGGGCCGAACGACGCTGGTCAACTGCGCGTGCGAACCAGAGATCGAAGAGCTTGGTCGCGTCCTGAACAAGATGGGCGCCAAGGTCGAAGGCGCGGGCACCTCAATCATTCACGTCCAAGGCAAGTCCGAGCTCGAGCCCTTCGACCACGCGGTGATCGCCGACCGCATCGAAGCGGGCACGTTCATGGCAGCGGTCGGGGCAGCGGGCGGCAACGTCCTGCTCGAAAACGCGCCACTCGAGGATTTGGAACCGGTCGTGGTCAAGCTCCGCAAGGCGGGGCTCGAGATCGAGCGCGAGGGCGCTCATGTTCGGGTCCGCCGAACGGGTCCGCTGCGGGGCGTGGACGTCACGACCTCCCCCCACCCAGGTTTTCCCACCGACATGCAGGCGCAGCTGATGG